>CAMVHF010000049.1 GCA_947167235.1 uncultured Alphaproteobacteria bacterium | reverse complement strand
TGAGGGTCGAAACCGGCAGTCTTAACGTTGTTACGCGTAAAGTTACCGACCTTTCCCTCAATTTTGAATGTGTTGAAATCATACCCGCAGCGGAAATCAACGGTGGGAGCCATGACACCAAACTGCGACGAAGCCGTACCTACGAGATCAGCACCGGTATAAAAGCCGTTCCCGTAGTAATGGTTCCAATTGGCAATAGCGGTGAATTGACCGAGCTTGCTCTCATTGTCAACATTAGCCTCGACGAATGCAACAACCTTTGTCTCTTCCTTAGCCTTCTCGTTCAACTCCTTAAGACTGGTGGTTCCTTCATCGCCGGCAGTCAGGAAACTTCCCTTATGCTGGTTAGAAGTAATGACAGCAACGATTACAACGATGATAACGACTACAAATGATAATACTTTTTGTTTCATGTTTTATATGTTTTTAAGTTAATATTCTAAATAAAAAATATTGGGTAAAAACACACAAAATGTGAAACATGTTTTGCACTAATGTCATACCCAATAATTTAAGAAATCATTTGTAGTATAGCAAAATATCCTTATTTTGTCAATAAAATTCCGGAAAACATTAATGCCCGACGCACCGGGCATCGGGCATTTAATGGTATAAATATAAGTTATTTTTACCCTTCGGCTGTAACTTTTTCATCGACATTGCAGGCTGTAATAACAGCTTTAACACGAGTAATACGCATATTATCCACATTTAAAACTTCGTATTCGCAGCAATCGTCTTTAGCTTTATCGCCGGCTTTCGGTTCCTGACCGAGCAAATTGAACACATATCCGCCGATAGTACTTTCTTCTAACTCATGATAATGAAGTCCCATTTCGTTATAGGCATCTTCGACCAAAAACAGACCGTCAAATTCATAAGTCTTATCATCGATTTTAACAACTGGTTCTTCAACGACTTCATCATGCTCGTCACGGATTTCGCCGACCAACTCTTCCAAAATATCTTCCATTGTCAACAAACCGGCCGTTCCGCCGTATTCATCGACAACAATTGCCAAATGACGACGCGTTCTCATCATTTCATGCAAAATCTCGGAAATCGACTTATTTTCCGGCACGAACAAAATATTACGAACGATTTTTTTCAATAAATCTTTATGCGGTTCATTTGCACATTCCAACAAATCGCGAATATGAATCATACCCAAAATCTGGTCTTTATCTTCGGCACACAGCGGAAAACGCGTATGCTTATGCTCCTTCACGAATTCCATAATCGTATCAAAATCATCATCTTGATAAATGCACATCATATCTTGACGCGGAATCATAATTTCATGCGCACAGGTCTCTGAAAAGCAAATGGCATTTTGAATAATTTCACTTTCGGTATCATCAATGACGCCGCCTTTTTGCGAAGCATCAATAATCAATTTAATTTCTTCTTCGGAATGAGCATCTTCGTTTTCATCGGCCTGTTCAATATGCATCAAGCGCAAAATTGCCATTGACACATGGTCAAAACACCAAATAATCGGTGTACAAATTTTATTAAACGCATACAACGGTTTTGCAACCAACATTGCATAACGTTCGGTATCCTGAATAGCCATAGACTTCGGTACCAACTCGCCCAAAACAACGTGTAAAAGCGTAATAAACGTAAATGCAACACCAAAACTGATGGAATGTAACAGCATGCTGTTCATTTCAAAAATACCGGACAGTAAATCTTCCAACAAACGTGAAACGGCCGGTTCGCCGAGCCAACCTAAACCCAGCGATGCTAAAGTAATACCCAATTGTGTAGCACTCAGATAAGTATTTAAATGTTCATTGATATCTAAGGCAATTTTAGCTTTTTTATTACCGGATAACGCCAATTCTTCCAATTTGGTGCGGCGGATTTTAACAACGGCAAACTCTGAAACAACGAAAAAAGCATTACAAAAAACAAGAAATAAAACCAATATTAAATTGATTATATAAGATGATATGGGACTCATAAATGTTGTAATCTAACCTCAAAATGTTATAACACAAAAGTGAATATACAAAGATATAACCTTCTTGTCAATATATCTCTTTACAATATATCCGCTTATACAAATAAAATATCTTGAAAGAAGTAAAAAAGTATTTAATATAACCGTATAAGGAGAAAGAAAATGCTAAAATATTTTATTTATTTGTTAGCTCTGTTAATCATTATCTGCGGAGCTGTCGGTGCTTTTCATCTGTATCGTGTCGGGCAGAAAAACAAAGCCGAAATGGCTCAATTTACCGACCAAGTTCAATATCAAAACAATTTGGGAAAAGTTCTGGTCGTCTACTATTCTTTAAGCGGTCAAACGAGAAAAATCGCCGAATTTATCGCCGCTCAAACCAAGGCCGATATTTACGAAATCACTGTAACCGAACCTTATACTTCGCCGTCGGTTTATGCGAAGAGTAAGAAAGAACTTGACAGCAAACAATACCCGCAGTTGGCAGCCGAACTTCCGGATTTATCGGCTTATGATGTCATCTTCGTCGGCGGACCGGTTTGGTGGTATACCATGGCCACCCCGCTGTTCAGTTTTCTGGAAAAAGCCGATTTTGCCGGTAAAAAAGTCGTACCTTTTTCAACACAAGGCAGTAACTACGGTAAATTCTTCACCGATTTTACCGCTATGGCGCAAAACGCCGACATTCAAAAATCGGAAAATTTCAATAACTTAAAGCCGGAATATGATGATATGGTTCACAATAAAATCAATACTTGGCTCAACAACTTGGCCGAAACGGTTACAACCGACGAATAAAATCAAGCAATATCTGCTTGGTATCATCATCCAGTTTTTCAATACGAGGCATAGAACTTTGGGTAAATTCTTCAACAAGTTTTATGCCTTGTTCTTTTTGATAGTAGCTGGCTGTTACGATATTATCTACCCTATCCAAAGCTTTCATAAACTTAGCTTCCGGAGTTATTTCCGCTTCAAACTCGTTAAATAAATCCGCAAAATCCGGACGCTTCAAACTTTCGGCAATTTGCTTAAAAGCCGCACATTCTTTTTTATTTTTCTCTGCCGGATCAATAGTTCCGGGCATATAATCACCGCAAAATACTTCTGCCATATCATGCACCAAAGCCAATTTCAGACATTTGAGCAAATCAAGATTTTTCGGAGCCAGCAACAGCGCCAATATCGCCAAGCTGTATGAATGATCGGCATCACTTTCCGGATCCTGTACATGACGACACACCCACCCTGTCCGCTTTAAGCTTTTCATTTTACCTAAAATATCGACCAATTCGTTTACTTGCAAAGATGTCATAACCTTTCCTCTTTAATCTACTGTCAAGTCGGCAAAACCGACCTGAATACCGGTTGCCAGAGCCTCGGCATTTAATTCGAGTGTCAACCCGATTTTACCGCCGCTTAAACAAATCGTATCAAACAAAATCGCCGTTTCATCGATAAATACCGGAAAATTCTTTTTCATCCCGACCGGTGAACAACCGCCGTGCACATACCCTGTCAGAGGCAGCAGTTTTTTTAAAGGTAACATTGATAAATCTTTAACGCCGGCGGCATGCGCGGCCTTTTTGACGCTCAGCTCTCTATTTGCCGGTATAACAAACACAAAATGATTAAACCCGTGCTGATTGTCGGGAGCCTCAGTCACCAATGTTTTGAAAACCTGCTCAACCGGTTTGTTGACATAGCTTGCAACCGTCACCGCGTCGACGGCTTCTTTGATATTATATTCGTAAACTTTATAATTAATGCCCGCTGTTTCAACAATCCGCATTGCATTGGTTTTTATCATGGCACGTCCGGTTTAATCAAGATTTGAAATTTAAGCCCCAATCGCTGTAATGCGACGGATCTTCTTCCCAGTTTTCGCGAACTTTAACATACAAAAACAGGTGTATACGCTCTTCTAACAGTTCTTCCAATTCTTCACGCGCACTCTGCCCGATCTTTTTAATCATCGATCCGTTATGTCCCAAAATAATCGACTTATGACCGTCACGCGTGACATAAATCGTCATTTCGGCGCGGATAGAACCGTCTTCTTTATGTTCCCATAACTCCGGTTCAACCGTCAAGGCATACGGAACTTCTTGACGTAAATTCAAAAACAATTTTTCGCGCACAACTTCGGCAGCCAGCATTCGAAGCGGCATATCCGACATTTGCTCTTCCGGATAATACCACGGACTTTCCGGTAAATTTTCGGCTAAATATTCATAAAAATCGGTAATATGGTCACCGGATTGCGCCGAAAACATAAATACGGCATCAAAATTAAACAGATTTTCAAATTCTTCTTTGAGGCGCAAAAGCTCCTCTTCATCCATCAAATCAATTTTATTGAAAGCCAATACGGCATGCGCATCACGTTTTATCAATTCATCGATAATTGCTGATGTTTCTTCATTCATGCCGCGTTTGGCATCTACAACCAAAACATTGATATCGGCATCGCCAAAACCGTTCCATGCCGAAGCCACCATAGCTCTGTCCAAACGGCGTTTCGGTACAAAAATCCCCGGTGTATCCAAAAAGATAATTTGGGTATTATCATAAATACCGATCCCTTTAATCGTGGTTCGGGTTGTCTGTGCCTTAGGCGAAACAATCGAAACTTTAGAACCGACAAAGTTATTGGTAATTGTCGATTTTCCGGCATTAGGTGCCCCGATTAAAGCTACATATCCGCAACGTGTCGTACTCATAATTTATCCTATCTGTTCCAGCAATTTTGCAGCGGCCTGCTGTTCGGCCGTTTTTTTGTTTTTACCATGTCCCAAGGCAAATCTGCCGTCATTCATCGAAACTTTAACCGTAAAAATCGGCTCATGTTCCGTTCCTTCTTTAGCCACCGTTTCATAAACCGGCGACGGCAATTTCAGACTATGGAATTTCTCTTGCAGACGGGTTTTGGCGTCTTTTTCCGAACCGTTATCGGTATCGATCATGTCTTTCCAATTTTCCTCGACAAAGCGAATAGCTTCTTCGATATTCGAATCAATATAAATTGCACCTATAATTGCTTCACCGACATCACATAAAACATTAACGCTTTGTATGGTTTCTTTATCTTTGGCTATAATATAATCGTCGATATGCAATTTTTTAACAACGGCGGCAACCGTTTCGGCACGCACCAGTTGAACATGGCGCTGCGCCAATACGCCCTCTTTATCTTTCGGAAACATTTTATACAACAAATGCGCCATTGTCATACCGAGAACCCGATCCCCCAGAAATTCCAAACGCTCGTAATTATAACGTTCATTACCGGTTACGCTGCTGTGCGTCAAAGCCTGTTGCAAAAGTTTCGGATTTCTGAAACGATAGTTTAATGTCTGCTGTAAATTTTCCATAATTAATGAATACCCATAAAAAAGCGTTTCCATCTTATGGCATGAAACCATGTCCACGGTTTAAAGATTGAACCGCTGTCATCATGTGAAAAGAAAATAAATTTGGCCTTACCGACCAGATTTTCCTTCGGCACAAAACCGACACTGATACGGCTGTCATCCGAACGATCACGATTATCGCCCATCACAAAATAAGAATCTTCAGGTACTTCAAATACATCGGTATTGTCGACAATACGTTCTTTATCCGAAAGTTCTAATATTTGATGTTTAACCCCATCCGGTAAAGTTTCGGTATATTTATGATAGAACTCCGGTAATGTCAGATATTCATCAATAATATAACGGCCGTCTTCTTCTCTCGGTACTTTTTTATCATTGATATACAAACGCCCTTTTTTCATCTGTACTTTATCACCAGGTAGTCCGATGACACGCTTGATAAAATCGGTATGTGTATTTTTCGGGAATTTAAAAACAACCACATCGCCGCGCTTAGGATCGGTATTCCAGATACGTCCTTTAAAAATCGGCAATCCGCCCGGAAATGAATAACGTGAATAACCGTAAGTATATTTGGTAACAAATAAATAATCGCCGACACGCAAAGTCGGATACATCGAATGTGACGGAATTCTGAACGGCTCCAATAAAAAGCTGCGAATAACCAAAGCAATTAAAATCGCCAACAAAACGGTTTTGACATTTTCCGAAAACGAATTTTCTTTTGCCTCATCAATTTGATCGGCGCTTTTCTTAAAAATATTATCAACAGTTTTACGCACGACTATTCCTCATCATCCAGTTCCACATCATCGATATAATCATCTTCCTCGGTTTCGATATCGTTTTCCAACAATAACTCATCCTCGATTTCCGATTTTTTACGACGACCGCGACGTTTTTTAACCGGCGCACGGCGTTGCATAGCGCTGATTACATATTGACCGACAACTTTATATAAGTCTTTCAAATGATTATTATACATGTGGTCACCGTCTTCAATCATGGCAAAATCAATCTCGACATTACGCTGTTGATTAAGCTTACGAGCCATAGTTTCGACCATTGACGGCGTAACGATTTCATCGCGGCCGCCTTGAACGATTAACCCCGAAGTCGGGCACGGTGCCAAAAAGGCAAAGTCTTTTTCATTAGCCGGCGGTGTAACCGCGATAAAGTTATTGATATCCGGACGGCGCATTAACAGTTGCAAACCGACCCAAGCACCGAATGAATAACCGGCAATCCAGCATTGTTTGGCATCCGGATTCATATTTTGCAGCCAATCGAGAGCTATCGTGGCATCGGAAAGTTCGCCGACACCGTTTTCAAATTGTCCCTGTGAGCGACCGACACCTCTGAAATTAAAGCGCAAAACCGAAAATCCCAAATCCTTAAAACAACTGAATAAGCTGTATACGACCTTATTATTCATTGTGCCGCCAAATAACGGATCCGGATGCAAAATAAGCGCAACCGGTGCATTTTGACGTTCACTTTTATGATATCTGCCTTCTATACGGCCGGCATGACCGTTAAATAAAACTTCGACCATTTTTTTCTCTTTATTATATTTATTTTAATATATTCATTATATTTTTTAATCATTAAAAAAATTAACTTTGGGGAGTATAACACATAATGATTTCAAAATACAAGATTTTTTTACAAGACGTGCAAGCAATCATGGATCGTGATCCGGCAACCCGCTCAAAGTTAGAGGCTATCATCTGTTCATCGGGGTTACATGCGATTGCCATGTATCGATTGAATCATATTTTATGGCAGCATAAATTTTTCTTAACCGCCAGAATTTTATCACAGGTTGCTCGTTTTTTGACCGGTATCGAGATTCATCCGGGAGCAAAAATCGGCACCGGTTTCATGATTGATCACGGCATGGGTGTTGTTATCGGCGAAACAACCGAAATCGGTAATAATGTAACGCTGTATCATGATGTCACGCTCGGGGGACGCAAACTTTATGATGAAAACGGTAAAAAGCTTGAAAAGCGCCATCCGACATTAAAAGATAATGTTGTTATCGGTTCCGGTGCTCAAATTTTAGGTCCAATAACCCTCGGCAACAATGTTAAAGTCGGTTCAAATGCCATTGTTATCCACGATATTCCGGATAACTGCACGGTTGTCAACACCGCAGCATATATTGTTAAACATTCCGAACCGGAAAAGAATTTCTGCGCCTATGGTATCGAACAGGAAGAAGATAAAGAAACAACCAAAACAACAAAATCATCGGCAAAAAAGCACAAAATGTCATAATATTGTAACTGACATTTTAGATTTTTTGTGTTAGAATGTTTTCATATTATGGGAGAAAGCCGATGAAATTATCTTATTTATCTTTATTCATCAGCATTGTATTTATGTGCTCAAATTCAGCTTATGCCGAAAATCTACCGTCTAATCCGTGGATAACGGATACCGTTAAAAAATCGGCCACAAATAATACCAATGCTCTCAAAAAGGTTCAACAAACAACGACAACGGCCGCTCAGGCTGCTTTGGATTCCGCTCCGGCCAACCCGTGGCTCGATAAATCAAAAACATCGGGGGCCTCGCTTCAAAACGTACATGACCAGCTCGTAGACACTTTTGAAACATCGGCTCAAAACGTCAGAGATTTGGCAAAGCGGGCCAAAGATCTCAAACAAACGGCAGATACGGTCGGTCAACTGCAAGATGCGACCAGTTCCGGAGGTCAAATGCCTTCCGGCGAGCAATTATCGGCTTTGGTCAACAATGTCAAAAATATGATGGCTTCTCAAAACCAAAACAACGATGACGATAAGTCCTCCGGCACTGTTTCATCTCTATTCGGAAATATCGGTACCGAACAAAATCAGGAACAACCAAATGAGGCTATGTCATCTGTATCCAAAGCAGCGCAAGAATACCGCAAGACAACCGATAATTATAAACGCCAGATTACAAACAAATATAATGCAACGCGCCGCAAAATTCAGTCATATACCAATACGGCTCGCAAAGCCGTTAAATATATTGAAAAAAACAGCGGTATTGATCCTAAAACCATTCAAAAAATGATGAAATAATTTTTTAAGGAGAAAATTATATTATGGAAAAAACTTATATTTTAACCGGTTTGACGGCTATACTGATGATATTAAATTCCAATGCCATGGCCGAAGACGTTAAAACTCCGGAAACCGCAGCGGAAAGTGAAGGTACGACACCTCAAAAAATCGTTCCGCCGGTTGAGTTGAAAACCGTTATGAATGCCTATGTTCCGGAACCGCAGCAAGTTGCCGGTGTTCAACTGAGTGCCAATAAACGTATTCAATATATGATTGATAATTACACAACACCGCAATTGGCTCAACAGGCCATACAACTCAATCAGGCCGAAATCAATCAGGCCAGAATCAGCGGACAAAAGCCGCCGGCAAAATTAACTCGTGCCATTTTGGATGATCGTGAAAAAATAGCCGATTATTTACGCGAACACTATAAGTTCAAATATTAATTCAGACAGTTGACAAGATTATCTGCCGGTTGTTATATTAAAACCGGAAGTATTGATATGGCAAAAGAAACACCTTTTAAAATAGAAAGCCCGTTTGAACCTTCCGGCGATCAGCCGCAAGCAATCAAAGAATTGTGTGAAGGAATTAAACGCGGCGAGAGAAATCAGGTTTTGCTCGGCGTAACCGGCTCGGGCAAGACGTTTACCATGGCCAAAATCATCGAGCAGTGCCAGCGCCCTGCCCTGATTATGGAACCCAATAAAATTCTCGCCGCTCAGCTTTATGCCGAAATGAAAGAGTTTTTTCCGCACAATAACGTTGAATATTTTGTTTCTTACTATGATTATTATCAACCGGAAGCCTATATTCCGAAAACAGACACTTACATTGAAAAAGATTCGGCTATCAACGAACAAATCGATCGTATGCGCCATGGCGCCACCCGTAATGTTTTGGAACAGCGTGACGTCATTATCGTCGCTTCCGTATCCTGCATTTACGGTCTGGGCAGTATGGAATCATATTCATCAATGGTCTTTCAATTAAAAGTCGGCGATGTGGTTGATATTCATGAGGTAAATCGTCACTTGGCCGATTTATTATATGAGCGTTGCAGTGTCAACTTCGTCCGTTCAACCTTCCGTGTGAACGGTGACACGCTTGATATTTTTCCGGCACACTATGAAGATCGGGCTTGGCGCGTATCCTTTTTCGGCGATGAAATCGAAGAAATTTACGAATTTGATGTTTTAACCGGTAAAAAAACACGTCAGCTTGAAGAAATTACGGTTTATCCGGCCAACCACTACGTTACCCCCAGACCGGCCTTATCACAAGCCATGGAACACATTAAAGAAGACTTGGATATCCGCTTAAAAGAATTTAATGCCGAAAATAAATTACTGGAAGCTCAACGTTTGGAACAACGTACCCGCTTTGATTTAGAGATGATGGATACCACGGGGCACTGCAAGGGTATCGAGAATTATTCACGCTACTTAACCGGACGTCAGCCGGGGGAGCCGCCGCCGACACTGTTTGAGTATTTTCCGAAAAACGCCCTGCTTTTCATTGATGAAAGTCATATTGCCGTGCCGCAAATAGGCGCCATGTATCGCGGTGACCGCAACCGTAAAACCACACTATCTGAATATGGTTTCCGCCTGCCTTCGTGCTTAGACAACCGTCCGCTGAAATTTGAAGAATGGGACAGCATGCGCCCACAAACCATATTTGTTTCGGCCACACCGGGTGACTGGGAACTGGAACAAAGCAAAGGCGTATTTTCCGAACAGGTTATTCGTCCGACCGGCTTAACCGATCCGCTGTGCATTGTCCGACCGGTTGAAAACCAAGTCGATGATTTGATGAATGAGTGCCGTTTAACCGCTGCCAAAGGCGAACGTGTTTTGGTCACAACCCTAACAAAAAAAATGGCTGAAGATTTAACCGACTATTTCAAAGATAACGGTATAAAAGTCCGCTACATGCACTCGGATATCGACACTTTGGAGCGTATTGAAATCATTCGTGATTTGCGCTTGGGAAAATTTGATGTTCTGGTCGGTATTAACCTGTTGCGTGAAGGTTTGGATATTCCGGAATGTTCGTTGGTGGCGATTTTAGATGCCGATAAAGAAGGCTTTTTACGCTCAACCCGTTCGCTTATTCAAACCATCGGTCGTGCGGCTCGTAACGCCCAAGGACGCGTTATTCTTTATGCCGATAAGATGACAGATTCCATCCAAACGGCCTTAGATGAAACCAACCGCCGTCGCCAAAAACAAAGCGCCTATAATGAAGCCAACGGTATTACCCCGCAAACCATTAAAAAGAGCATATCTTCGACCTTAAAAGAAATGACCGAAACCGACTTTGTTAAAACCGACACCGAAGATATCGAAAAGATCAAAAATATCGATAAGAAGATTAAAGAATATACCAAATTGATGCACGAAGCCGCTCAAAATCTCGAATTCGAACAGGCTATG
>CAMVHF010000048.1 GCA_947167235.1 uncultured Alphaproteobacteria bacterium | reverse complement strand
TTGATATTTTTATCATCTTTTGTACATGTCAATTCCTTTAATCGATTTAATTTTTAAATTCTACGATTATGAATATTGAACCAAATTATGAATTGCGTTCTCTGGGCAATCAGATTGCTTTGCGCAAATTATCTCTGCCCGAAGGCGAGATGAAATTACTTTTAATCGCCGATGAAAAGGTTGCGGCTTCTCCCGGAAAAGTTGCCGGTTATCCGTTCTTTGTCTTGAAAAAAGGCGGCTGTTTGTTCTTATGTTGGGATATTGCCAATGATCTGCAAGTATCGGCTGCCTGCAACAACTTCACCGTTCGCGGTGATATGCTGTTGATGAATATAGAAAAACAGTGGTTTTACTGCACACCGCAAAACTTCAAAAAGCCGCTTTTGCTCGGTCAGCCCGTAAGTGAAAACTTTTTGGAGATGTTTATCTCGGAAAACTCGGCGGGCGGCTGTCTGCACTATTTCGAGAACCGCGAGCTTAAAACCAAAGAGTATATTAAGTGCGATATCCTCAAGGAAGTTTGTCCGAATATGCTGCACTCTACGGAACAATTCGACAATGTTTTGAGGTTGCAAACACTCGACTGGTCGTATCTTGTCAGTATCAAAAAAGAGACAGGCCCCTGTATGTACCACATGAAAGGTTGTACACCCGGAGGCGTTTATTACACTTTTACGTTCAAAAAAGAGCTCTAAGGCAAAAAAACACCGCTTATTACAACAAATAAGCGGTGTTTGATATTTTAAATCATCTTTTTAATAGCGATGTTCCAAATCAATCGGAGCATCTTCTGCCGGAGCTGCCGGAGCTTCCGGTGCTTCTGCGACGGGTGCTTCAACCGGAATTTCCGGCTTAGGGGTTTCCGGAGTATTGTCTTCTTTATTTTCTTTAACAAAGCTGTTCATAAACTTTAAGGCTTCGTCGATTTCTTCCGGTGAGTTTTCTTCCGGTTCAGCTTCCGGTACCGGCGCATTCTTTTTGTTTTCAATATCCGTCTTTACCTGTTGCAATTTTGCCTGTGCCAATTTGGAGCCTTCTTTGGCAGCATCGACGCTATCCTTAAATTTGTCTTCCAACATTTGTTTGATTGTCGGCAGTTTTTCGGCATTAAAAATCGCCAACACACCTGCAAATACCAAAAACCATCCAAAAAATCCGCCCATTTTATTCTCCTTTGTTTGCTTGGCGCAACCGGTTTAAGACTTCAGTCGCGTCGTATTGATAATCGTACGATATTATATTTTTCAAATTTTCACAATATTTATTTTGCATATATTCATAATTACTGAAGTCGGCCGCTTTCTTTACAATATCAAACACCTTTTGCAAGCGCTCTAAGGTGCTGTCAGACATGTGAATTGCGCTTTGGCACAATTCGGCATTTGTGGCAAAATCGGCATTACCGAGACAAATCACATCACAACCGGCCGCAAGCGACCGTTCAGCTTTTTCGGCAATACTGCCGCTTAAGGCTTTCATGACAATGGCATCGGAAACCAGCAGGCCGTTAAAACCGATATCACCGCGGATAATTTCCTTAATAACTTTCGGCGAGACCGTGGCCGCATTATCTTTATCGACAGCCGTTAACACTATATGTGCCAACATTCCCATCGGTGCATCATTTAGCGCTTTAAACGGCGCAAAATCCTGTTCTAATTCTTCTGCCGAAACATCAATAACCGGCAGGTTCAAATGCGGATCAACGGCAGCCCTGCCGTGCCCCGGCATATGTTTGATACACGGACAAATTCCGTTTTTAATATACTCGTCAACCATACTTCTGCCGAGCGCGGCAACATCGTGCGTAAAACAACGTCCCCGTAAAGCCACCGATGTTTCCGGATATAAAATATCCAAAACCGGTGCAAAATTGACATTAATACCGCAGATCTTTAAATCAGAACTGATTAAATAAGCATGCCTTTGCGCTTGTTCTGTCGTATTGATATCAGCCTGCGCGGCAACCGGAGTAAATTCCGGTTCTTGCAAACGTCGTACCCGACCGCCTTCCTGATCGACAGCTATCAAAACATCGTCTCGTTCGACGGCTTCTTTGATATCTTTTATCAGTGCATTAATCTGGTCTTTATCTTTGACATTTTCGCAAAAGCGTGAAAACAGGCATACCCCGAGCGGGTTATATTCAGAAAACAGCCGCTTTTCGTCATCATTTAATCGCGGTCCCTGACATGACAGAATTACGGGTAAAATATCGCGCATTTTGACACTCTTAACGTTCTTTGGCAATACAATCGGTCAAGCCTTGTTTTTTGAGCTCGGCGCAAGCATTTTGTGCGGCAGTTTTATCGGCAAACGAACCGGCACGCAAGCGATATATAGTTCCTTGTGAGCCCAAATCAACCGGTTGAACCTCATGGCTCATGGATTGCAACAGACTATACTTAGCCTTCCATGTATTCCAAGACTTTTCAATTGCATCTTTATTTTTGGTAGCGATGAGCTGAATTTGCCATTTGCCGTCCGGAGCCTCCTGAACTTTGGCCACAGATTCGGCAGGTTTAACCGTTTCAACAGCCTTAACCGGTTCTTCGGCTTTCACCGGAAGTTTTTCAACCGCGGCAGATTTTGAAGCTTCGGCTTTATCCGGCGTTTGAGCTTCGGTTGTAGTTTCAGCCAACAAATCTTCAGGTTTATTCGGGACGGCTGTTTTTTCATTTTTAACGGTTTCTGCCGTTGTTTCGGCAACAGAATCGGTTTCTTCAATAACTTCCTCAACCAAACCGTCTAAATTTTTAGCATTTTCATCAACTGGCGTTTCGTCAGGTATAATATCCGGCAGTTTCGGCTGTTCCGGTGTCGGCAACAGGTTCTCGACAACGGTTGTATCAACATCTTTTTTCTCGACGAGATTATAAACGTCTTTATCCTGATTAGGAATTTCCATTCCGCCCGGATTTTCGGGTTTAATTTTAACGGCGGCT
Organism: uncultured Alphaproteobacteria bacterium; assembly: GCA_947167235.1. Classification (GTDB taxonomy): domain Bacteria; phylum Pseudomonadota; class Alphaproteobacteria; order RF32; family CAG-239; genus RUG410. The sequence continues at coordinate 8,441 of CAMVHF010000048.1, read as the reverse complement.
TGCGGACGTCTGATAATCGGCGTTTCTTTATTAACCTGTTGATATTGCGGAATTAATACAAACCAACCGACCACTCCGGCCAAAGCTATACCGGCGAATGTGCCCAAAAAATTATTGCGTGAGCGTGCCAGTTCATCGCGGCGTTCTTCCATGGTTGCAATTTTTTGCTCAGCAACTTTTTGCTTAAACTCATCCAAATATCCGTCGTTTTTATTAAAAAAATCCTGATACATTGTCATCCCCTTTTTCTCGTATTGTATACGTTATAGCGCGTTAAGGTTTAAAATCATTTAACAGAATCAAATAAATTCTTTTAATTATCAAAAAATCGGTTATATTGTCTTTCAAGGAAACGCACATGAAAATTGCCACACTGAACATAAATTCCGTTAATGCCCGCATTGCCAATCTGACAGATTGGCTGATGCAAAACAAACCGGATATTATGTTTTTACAAGAGATTAAAACCGAATTTAACAATTTTCCGTTTTTTGACATTCAGTCTGCCGGTTATAATGTCAAACTGTTAGGGCAAAAAAGCTATAACGGCGTCGCGATATTGAGCCGTTTTCCGTTGACGATAACCGCCGAAAATCTGCCGGATTTTCCTGATGAAAATGCCCGTTATCTGGAATGTGAAACTCAAATCGGGCAAAACATTTATACTATTGCTTCCATTTATCTGCCGAACGGAAATCCGCCGTATAATAATCCCGCAGATACATCCAAATTTGCATATAAACTGAAATGGATGGATGCTTTTTTGAAGCGGGCAGATTATCTCAAAAAGCAAAACAAAAAAGTAATTTTAGCCGGTGATTTCAATGTGATAATGAGTAACTTTGATGTATATAATCCGGAAATTTTTGCCGGAAACGCCCTTTTCCGACCTGAAGTCCAGAACAGATTACGCCTGCTGTCGCGTTTGGGATATTGTGATACTTATCGGCAATTATATCCGCAAAATACGGGGTATACTTTTTGGGACTATACCGGCAACGCTTTTCAAAATGACTTAGGTATGCGGATTGACTATATATTTACCTCGCCTTTTTTGACCGATCGATTAATAAATTGTACAATCGACCGCGATTTCAGAAAAAAGGATAAAGCATCCGATCATACCATTTTAACCGCTGAATTTAAGGACTGACGATGAAAAAATCTTTGATACTGACTGTTATGCTGTGGAGTTCTGCCGCACTGGCCGATGAGGTTATCGATACACATTTGTTGAACGAAATGTACACAACCGTAAACAACGAATATATTGAACCGGTTGATAATGCCGAATTAACGACCGCCGGCCTGACGGCTATCAATGACTTGGATAAAAAAATCACGGTTTCCCAAGGTTCCGATCGTTTCTACATATATTACAATTCACAAATTAACAAAATCGTTCCGTTTCCGAAAGATACGGCTTACATTCCCGGCTGGGTTGACACGGCGGCACAGGTCATTGATGCGGCATCCAAACTTTCGGAAAAAATCGCCTTGCAGGATTTTCAACTTCCTGATTTAATGATGAAAAAAATGGCTGCAAAGCTTGATCCGTATTCGCGCTACTATTCCGAATATGATTATGAAGACACAGAAGAAAGCAACGCCATTTATACTTTGTACAGCGATCGCAAAATCGATGATATTTTGTATTTACGCGTGCGTATTTTCAATAAACAGACCGATAAAATGGTCAAACAGTCCTTAGAAAATAATCCGGATATCAAAGGTGTTATTTTGGATTTGCGCGGTAACAGCGGCGGTATGCTTAATGCGGCTTTAAAAGTTGCCGATTTATTTTGCGATGGCGAAATCGTAACTTATACCGCCGGTCGCAATAACGAAAACATTCATTACTATACTTCTAAAGAAGGGGCGCTCTACAACGGTCCGCTGGTTATATTGGTTGACGGCGAAACCGCTTCGGCCGCCGAAGTTTTGGCCGGCGGTTTGCAGGAACAGTCTCGAGCCAAACTGATCGGCACACGAACTTTCGGTAAAGGCACCATTCAAAACATTACCCAAATGAGCAACGGCGGTAAACTGGTATTGACAACCGAACAGTTTTTCACGCCGTCGGGTAAAATTATACATCAAAACGGCATTATACCGGATATCTGCCTAATGCCTGATGTTGACGGCACTTGTCCGCGTATCAGCCGTCTCAATGAAGATGCCGACATCGAACAAGCCGTCAAATTGCTCAAAAATGAAATTTAACAAAAAAAAGCTATTGACAAGCGGCGTAAAATATGTATACTGCGCCTAAATGTTTAATTGATAACTTTAACAAAAGAGTAAAAAAATGGCAAAAGCAGTAAAGATTAAAATTAAATTGGAAAGCAGTGCCGGTACCGGTTCTTTCTACTTGGCAGAAAAAAATCCGAGAACTCATCCGGAGAAACTTGTTATCAAAAAGTTTGACAAGAAATCTCGCAAACATGAAGAGTTCGTAGAAAAGAAGATTAAGTAATTTCTGCATAAACAAGATTTAGAAAAGAGGTCGGCACATTAACCGACCTTTTTTTATTCTACTTGGCTTTTTCGAGCGGATGCGCTTTATGGTATTCTCTTTGTAAGGTTTCGGTCTGAACATCGGTATAGCGTTGGGTCGTGATTAGGGATGAATGGCCCAGTAATTCTTGAATGGAACGCAAATCAACTCCCGCCGCTAACAGTTGAGTGGCAAAAGAATGGCGCAAGGCATGGGGTGTCAATGTATCGGGAAGGCCTATTCGACCTCGCAGCTTTTGCAACTGCCGCTGGATAATGCGCGGACTTAATCGCTCACCTCGAGCCCCGACAAATAACGGTTCTCCTACGTTAGTACTGTACGGGCTTTTTGCAAGGTAAGCCTCGATATTTTGCCAAACTATCGGCAGAAGGGGTACTATTCGTTCTTTATTCCCCTTACCTTTTATGCGGAGGAACTCGCTTTTGGCATTTATATCGCCGACATTTAACGCAAGGGCTTCGGAAATACGCAATCCGCAACCATATAACAAAGTCAAAACAGCTTTATCTCGAAGTCCTTGCCACGCGCTTTGAGCTACATCTTTAGCTTCAATCAATACATTAAATGCATCATCAACATCTAATGCTTTAGGTAAAATCTTAGGTTTGCGCGGCGAACTGATAACGCTGATGGCCGGATTTTTCATGATATCACTGACATCAAGCCACTTAAAAAAATTTTTAATTGACGATAACTCGCGCCCCATAGAATTTTTGTTGATATAATGTGCGGCACGATTACTCAGAAAGCGCCTGAAATCATGCACTTCAAGCGAGGCTAAATCATCAAGAGACACTTTTTTATCGGGGCTGATTTGTTGCAGAAATAAAGCCAAGTCGCGCGAATATGCATCCAAAGTATGCTCGGAATACAGGCGCTCTTTTAACAGCCAATTTTGCCAGCGCGTAATAATTGGCTTTAAAGAATCGTCTGCATTAAACTTTATTTCTTCCTTCAATTTTTATTTAATAACCTCTTTATCATAAATACCGAAAAGCACCGAACGCGGCATCCAGCCCTTGACATTGTCAAATTTCAAAAGGCACATACCTTCGGGTGTCGGACATTGTTCAACCGCACCGACAACGCCGTCTTCTACTTTGGCAATAACGCGAGCTTCTTTATCCGGTTTGGCATAGATATTATTTTCACCCGGATTAACCACACGCACATAACGTCTGTTTGACATCAGCATAGCCTTATGCACCCAAGATTCGGAACCTTCCCAATCCTTTATTTTGCGCCACAACTCAAATTCGGCGGTAATTTCTACCGGAGCTCCTTTTTGTTTATAAACCCACTCAATCGGATAGCGGCTGCCCGGACCGGAACGTGCGTTAACCAGACTGGAACGCATAGCGGCCATACGCGGCAAAGCTGCACCGCTTTCACTTTCGTCATCAGCCGCATTGACAGGTAAAACCGCACCAAACGTAAACATTAATGCAATCAATGTTATCAATAAATGTTTCATATTTTTCCCTTTTTACTTATTTTAAAGTATTATGGCACTATATATATAAAAAAATAGTAAAAATTCCGTTGAAAGGACAATTAAAATGGATTTAATGAAAACTGTTCAGGATTTAATCAGAATTCCGACCGTTACCGGTAACAGTGCGGATATCATGAAAGCCGCCCGCTACATTCAAAATTCTTTGAAGCATACCGATACAATAGTTGAAATATTCGAATCGCAGAAAGCTTCTCCGGTCATTTTTCTGCGTAATACAGACACCATCGACTTTGATGTGATTATTTTGGGACATATCGATGTCGTACCGGCATCCGAGGATATGTTTACACCGGTCATCAAAGACGGTAAGATGTACGGCCGCGGCACATTGGATATGAAGTCTTTTGCCGCTGTTGCTCTTAACACGATGGAATACGTTACGCAGCATAAATTACCGATTAAATTCGGCGTTATACTTTCAACCGATGAAGAAAAAGGCAGCTTATCAACCGAGGCTTTTTTAGAGGCGTATCCGGATATCAAAGCGCGTATTGTTTTAGACAATGATGTCGGCGGCGACATTACCAAAATCGTCAGCAAATGCAAAAATCCGGTGTTTGTAAAATTGATTTCCACCGGTAAAGAAGCTCACGGTTCAACACCGTGGGACGGTATTGATGCCAACGAGTTGCTTTTCAAAACATGGCAAAATATTCGTAAAATTTATCCTTATTATGCTGCCGATTTACCGCAACCTCAGGACACTTGGTTTGATACCGTACATTTTGCCAAAATCTCCGGCGGCGATGTTGCCAATATTATATCAAACCATGCCGAAGCCTTACTGGATTTTCGCCTGACCGAAAACTCCAGTGTCGAGAATTTAGAAAAAAATTTGCAAAACTGTTTGGAAGAAGGTGTCCGTTACAAAATTGTATCGTCAAGTACACCGGTGGTGATGTCGGAAGAAAATCCGGATATTTTGGATTATAAGCGTTTTGCCGAAAATATCTTAGGAAAACCGATTGAATTTGAGCATATCGGCGGCGCAACCGATTCCCGTTCGTTTGCCGTAAAAGGTTCCACCGTCATTATGCATTCGGGCAGCGGCGATGGCATGCATGCTTCCGGCGAATATGTCGATATCGAGAGTGTTAAGCAAATTGCCGATATTCAGATTAAATTCTTGGAACACTTAGCCAAAAGCAAACTTTGATTTTCTAAAATCAGCTTGACTTGCCGGCCAAATAACATATTATGGATTTAAATAGCAATTATTTAAATCCTTTTATGTTTCACTAAAAAATAATCTATTATGAAAAAAATTAAAACTATTGTAATTTGTCTGGCGGTCGCACTGTTGTTCTTTCTGTTGACAAGTTGTGATACGCGCAACAAAGGCGGGACATCACTTGAGGCTTGGCGTAATGATCCTCTGGTTTCCAGTATAGAAGAAATCTATCAAGCAAATGTAGATACATTTTACAGGCAGAGTTTTCTGGTCCATTTTCGCGTTGCCTATCCGCATGATAAACTTTACGGCTTATATAATCCGATGAGCCAACAGTTTTTCAGTGCCGATGAACCGTTTGTCGTCAAAATCATTGATCCGTTTTTGTTTGTATCCGACGATGGCGGTAAAAAATGGCTACCTATGACCAATGACGGCTATTGGGTATCTCGCGAAGCCGCCGAACGTGCTTACATCATCAATCCGCATCAGCGCGATTACGGTGTTTTAACCTACTCTTATCTGGTGTGGGAGTTACGATTACCGGATGATGACGGCATCTTGCAAAAATGTAAGGTTGTCCCCGAAGCATTGATTTCTGCTGTTAGCGATTTGGCAGAATGTGACACTCTGAGCTACCAATTTTAAACAGCTTATGATCTAAAAAAAGTCTCTGACAACTTGTGCAGAGACTTTTTTTTGTTTACTGCGCCACATACGAGCGCAACAAATTTCTGATTTCGGGATCTTCAGCGTAATCATAAGCCGTCTTGCCGTTATAATCCATGGCGCTGGCATTGATACCGCTGTTAATCAGCAATTTAACCACTTCGATATTTTTATTTAAAGCACCGGCATACATCAAAGCCGTACGCCCCTCGTTATCAACGGCATAAATATCGGCACCGTACCGCATAAGCATTCTAATAACACGCGGTGTCACATCCACGCGACAAACATTCATCAGCAGAGTACGGCCCTTATCATCACGGGCATTAATATCATGTTCGACCGGATTACGCTTATCGGCGGCAGCATCTCCCAAAGAAGTCATAAACATTTTAGCCATGTGATTAACGCTGTCGCGTTTATTGGTTCCGGCGGCATTCATAAACATATCGGCCATTGTTGCCAATGACTGTCTTTTAACGCCTTTATTTTCGCCGTTATCGGTATAAGCACCGTGCTTAGCCATAATTTCGGCGACCGCGTATTTAATATTTTCACTGCCGGCCCCGAACAAAGCCCCTACCCATGACTGTTCATCATCGGCATCACTGATATCCGTCGCTTTTTCACCGCTGAGCATACTCTGCATCGTATAATCGACAACTTTATTGATAAGCTTGGAACGATTGGTATAAATCAGATATCCGCTGATAACGACAATGACAATTAATGTTCCCAAAACAATCATAAAATTTTTAAGCATGTAATTTCCCTATACAGTCATTCTTTTTGTATTGTTATACAATATATTATGCAGATGTAAAGAGCTGTTTTATCTGTACACATCAAGAAAAGATTCAAAAAAGCGAAAAAAGTGCTTGAATTTAAAATATAAATGCGTTATAAACGCTACGTCTGAGTTGTTCGGGCGAAATTGGCATGCCTGACAGCTTATTGTTCAATTCCAATTAACGAAAGGGAATAAAATGCCTAAATTAAAAACAAAAAAAGCCGCTGCCAAGCGTTTCAGCGTTACCGGCACCGGTAAATTAAAAAGAAAACATTCGTTTAAGAGACACCTTCTCTTTAACAAACCGACAAAGCAAAAAAGACAAGCCAGAGGTTCCGTTATTATTGCGGCTGCCAACAAGTTTATCAAAAAGTTTTTACCGTTTATTTAAGGAGGATAGGATATGTCTCGTGTTAAAAGAGGTTTAACGGCTCACGCTCGCCACAAGAAAATTTTAGGTATGGCGAAAGGTTACAGAGGTCGTAACAAAAATGTATTCAGAGTAGCAGTTGAAAAAGTTGAAAAAGGTTTGCAATATGCTTACCGTGACAGAAAAGCAAAGAAAAGAAGTTTCCGTTCTTTGTGGATTCAACGTATTAACGCTGCCACACGTATCCATGATATGACTTATTCTCGATTTATCAGCGGACTGATCAAAGCAGGTGTTGAGCTTGATCGTAAAGTTCTTGCTGATATCGCTTTGAAGCAGCCCGAAACATTTGCACAGTTGGTAGAAACTGCCAAAGCGGCTCTTAACAAGTAATATAACGATACACAAAAACTACAAAAAAAGAGTTAGCATTGGTTTATTTACTTTAGCTGACTCTTTTTTTATTTATTTTAAAAACAAAAGGTTGCCATTATGGAAAATTTAGAAAATTTAAAAAGCGAAATATTAAGCAAGATTAATACGGTCGCTGACTTAAAAGGGCTTGACGATATCAGAGTTTCGGTGTTGGGCAAAAAAGGCCAAATTACCGATATGATGAAAGGTCTCGGGGCTCTGCCTTTGGAAGAAAAAATTGCCTTGGGTAAAGGCTTAAATATTTTGAAATCCGAAGTTGAAAACGCCATTGAAGCTCAGAAAAAAATTTTGGAAGAAAAGGCCTTAAATGAAAAATTAGCTACCGAAACGATAGACGTTACTTTGCCTGTTCGTCCGGAAACGCAAGGCCGTATTCATCCGGTTTCCAAAATCTATGAAGAAGTTGCCGCTATTTTCGGCGAGATGGGATTTGATGTCGCCGACGGTCCGGATATTGAAGACCAGTTTCACAACTTTAATGCCTTAAATATGCCGGCCAATCACCCTGCCCGCCAAATGCAGGATACTTTCTATTTGAATAATGATCCTTCACAACCTTTTGATATGGATACCGCTTATGTAATTCGTACCCAAACATCAGGCGTACAAATCCGCACGATGGAAAAGCAACGTCCGCCGATCCGTATTATTGCACCGGGACGCACCTATCGTTCCGACTATGATGCTACACATACACCGATGTTCCATCAGGTAGAAGGTTTAGTCATTGATAAAAATATTACCATGGCTCAACTTAAAGGATGTTTGTACGACTTTATGAAAGCATTTTTTGAACTCGATGATTTACCAATTCGCTATCGTCCTTCGTATTTTCCGTTTACCGAACCTTCGGCCGAAATGGATATCGGCTGCTTAAAAACCAAAACATGAAGTAGTTCTTCAGCGAGCCATATACACGCACATTGCTCATATAAACCTTCTTGACGAGGTTCTTGGGCAGGTTGTACGACA
>CAMVHF010000047.1 GCA_947167235.1 uncultured Alphaproteobacteria bacterium | reverse complement strand
GCTATAAGCTTTACTGAACCCCGCGTCTAACGCGGGGTTTTCCTTATACAAAAAACAAAGGGGTATTTCTACCCCTCTGCCATGAAAAAATTTTTATTATTTTATTTAATTAAAAATAATACCGAATACCGGCGGTAATATCTGTGATATTTTTATAGCCTTCAATACGCGTGTTGGTATTACGCAACATCATGCGTGCCGATATATGCTCGTTAAAGTTATATTGCAAACCGGCTCCGATACGGATACCCCATTTATTGTCAGAATCTGAATCTGTGCCAACAATACCTCCGGACTTTGCGATAACTTTGTAATTAACTTTATAGTACCCGGCTCCGAGTGATCCTAAAACTTCCAGTTTATCATATACAGGGATAGAACCGAGTAAATCCATGCCGAAAGCTTTGTATTTGACTTCGGTTTTAAGATTGACATCATACGCATCACCGCTGACATCATCAACGTACACAAAATCTCCCAAATTTTTCTTAGCCTTATCAGACTGCTGATAGAAAGCTTCTACGGCAAAGTTTGGATGAAATTTGGCACCCAAAGAGATAGCGCCGGCATTCAGGTTATCTTTATTTTCTTTTATTTCTGTACCGTCATCAATTTCTTCAGTTACAACATCTGTCCACGAATGAACATAATCCAAGCCGACATAAGGTTGGAAGAAGTAATCGGCTGCTTGGGCCTGAGCGGCAAATAAACATGCTACACCGGCAAGTAATAATGTTTTTCTCATAATTTCCATTCCTTTCTTTTGTTACGAAAAAATCGCCTTAAATAAGCGATCGGAAGTCGGTAGCTACTTAATAGGGATAGTGCAACATATTTGCCATAGAACAGGCGTATATCTCTGCAGTTGTATCGGATGTTATGCAAAACGGCTTTTTGTAGCCTTCCGGTCATAAATATATAACCGTCAGGTAAAAATTAACGTCTTGCATAAACGCCTATAAAGAGGTTACCTCACCCCGAACACGGTTTCCCGCATCCGATAAAACTGTAAAACAATTAACAATTGAATGTCAAGTATTTTTTAAAATAAAAGATGAACAATTATGAGTAGTTAATTTTATTGAATTATCCTGTGCATAAGTTTTTAGCGCTTCATTTTACTCGAATAGGTACAAGAGAGTGCGTATATATAATAAAAATATTATATAGTAAGTATTGTATTTATCAAAATACAATAGGGTTAACTTTTGATATGGAGAAAAAATATGCCTATACCGATGTGGGTAGCAACACAATTAGCAAGACAAGGTCTTAAATACGGAATAAAGGAAACTTTACCTTCATTAAAACGAGAATTAAGGATAAAACCTTTAAATGAAGGTGAAGAATTGGTTATTCAAGAACTTAGGAATCCTCAATCACCAATGCTGAAGGAAATTTCTGAATGGGATAATAGTGATTTGGCACGCGATTTTGATTCACCATCCTATGATAATAATCCTTACTTGCAAAATAAGGTAAAAGAGTATATAAAGACTAAGTGGTGATGCTATAGGAGATTAAAATGCAGAAGATATGGCAACAGACGAAACGTATAGTAATTTTTTTAGGGCTTTGGGCGATTGTAACAGGTTTGACAGCAAGTGCTTCTTTTGCATTGATTGAATGGCTAGCCGATGATACGCAAAAAGAAATGTTCAGAAATGTTAAAAAAGGTCTTAATATTTATTTATACGAGTTAAATGGTTGGACCTTTTTAATTACTTATTTAATAACAATGTCATTTTTACGCAAAAAAATCGCAAGTAACGGATTATTCATATTATCGTGCAGTGCGGTATATTTGGGTGTTTTAGTTGTACTTTTCTGTATTAGTACGTTTATTTAATTAAGATATCCGGCATGAAAATCTCTATCATCAATAAATACTTGCAAGATTGGCGAGAAAGGGATGAATTACAAGGTAAAATATGGTAAATATATAGGAAATTTAGCGATGCAAAGAATGATACAGATAGCGAAACGTATAGTAATTTTTTTAGGGCTTTTAGCTGTCACGGTTGGGTTTACGGTCAGTATTATTTTTGCATTGTTAAAATACTTTGATATCAGTTCTTTGCTAAAATCTTTTGATTTATCGGAGACGGAATTGCATACGCTTTTTTATAATAATTCTGTTGCCTCTTTTATTTTAGTTTACGTCAGTGGGTATAAATTTTTAAAAAAGTGCGATAATAGGTTTAAGAAATTCGGTATTTACGGGATACTCTATATTATATTTTTCTTATGCTTGACGGTTTTGATACTCAGCATTATATAGGCACGGTTTTTACCCGGCATTATAAGTTTTAATCGCTTCGTCTTGCTCAAATAAGTACAATAGAGTACGTAAGGCTAGGCCGCGTTCACTTTGCAGGTTCGGATCTTTTTGCAAAATTAGGGCAGCATCTTTGGAGGCAGTCAGCAATAAATCGCCATGGATGCTTAAATCGGCCAATTTGAACGTTCCGAAACCCGATTGGCGTGTACCTAAAACCTCGCCGCCGCCGCGCAATTTTAAATCTTCTTCGGCGATAATAAAGCCGTTTTCGGTTTGTTTCATGGTGTTGAGGCGTGTGCGTGCCACTTCGCTTAAAGGATAACCGAACATCAAAATACAGTTGGAGGCTTCCTGACCGCGCTTAATGCGTCCGCGCAGCTGATGTAATTGCGCCAAACCGAAACGCTCGGCATGCTCGATAATCATAATCGTGGCCGCCGGTACATTAACCCCGACCTCGATAACGGTCGTCGAAACCAATAATTTGATTTTGCCGTTTTTGAAATCTTCCATCACGGCATTTTTTTCGCTTTCTTTCATCTTACCGTGAACCAAACCGACCAAATTACCGAATACTTTTTGCAAGCTTTCAAAACGTTCGGTTGCCGCCGATAAATCAATTTTTTCGGACTCTTCGACGAGCGGACATACCCAGTAGGCTTGTGTGCCGGTTTTGAGTTTGCGCTCCAATGCCGCAACCACATCATGAATTTTGCCAAGAGGCATAACCGTTGTGGTAACCGGCTTGCGTCCGGCCGGAAGTTCATCAATCTGCGAGTATTCCATATCGCCGTACATGGTTAAAACCAAAGTGCGCGGAATAGGTGTAGCCGTCATCACCAGCACATCACATAAATTCCCTTGTTGCGACAGGCTCAAACGTGGTCTGACTCCGAAACGATGTTGCTCGTCAATAATGGCATAGGCTAAATCTTTGAACGTAACGTCTTCGGTAAACAACGCATGGGTGCCGATTAAAATATTGATTTCGCCGGTTGCCAACTGTTCTAAAATCTGCTTACGGGCTTTGCCTTTGATATTGCCGGTCAAGAGGGCGGTTTTAACCCCGATTTGTTCGCATAAATCGGCGATGGTCTCATAGTGTTGCTGTGCCAAAATTTCCGTCGGCGCCATAATCGCGGCTTGGGCGCCGCATTCAACCGCATTAAGCATGGTTAAAAGCGCGACAATGGTTTTACCGCTGCCGACATCACCTTGCAACAGGCGTGACATCTTATACGGTGCCGCCATATCTGCCTCAATTTCGGCAATAACACGCTGTTGGGCTTTCGTCAGTTCAAACGGCAGAATTTGCCGCAATTTGTTGCGCAAATTCCCGTTGCCCTGCAATTCACGCCCTTTTTGTTTTTTGAGACGTTGGCGGACGACGGCTAAGGATATCTGATTTGCCAACAATTCATCATAGGCCAAGCGGCGACGAAGCGGCGAATTTGCCGATAAATCATCAAAATTTTGCGGATGATGTGCCAACCATAATGCTTGCTTAAAAGAAGTAAAACCTTCTTTTTGCATAAGCTTTTCATCTAACCATTCCGGCAAATCCGGCAGGTTACGAAACGCCTGCAACATGATTTTGTTGAGCATCTTATTGGTAACACCGGCAGTCAACGGATATACGGTTTCGATTTGCGGCATAAGTTCCGGATGAGCGGCATCGACCACATATTCGGGATGCGCCATTTGCAACGCACCGTTAAAAATTTCGATTTTACCGCTGATAATCCGTTCGGAACCGACCGGAAATGTTTTACTCAAATTATCGCCGAAAGTTTTGAAAAAAATCAATGTCAGTTGGTCGCTCGCATCTTCCACAACAATTCGATACGGTTGTTTGTGCGTTTTCGGGACACCATGCTCGACAACACGAACTTTCCCGGTCCAAAGCTTGCCGTTTTCGGCTTGCGAAAGAGGAATATGGCAACGCCGATCAATAAAGCCGCTCGGTAAATGGAATAACAAATCAACAACACGGTTGCCGCATAAATTTGCCAATAATTTACGATAGCGCAAACCGACGCCGGTCAGCGTGTCGATAGGGGCAAAAAGCGGATATAAAATACTCGGGCGCATGTTAATTTGTCTTTTTTTTGTTGCGATAATAATTGCATTGTATATATTCAAAGCAAAGTTGTAAACAAGAAAGCATAAACTATGCAACATGATATTGCAAACATTGCGGGTAAAACCATAGCCGCCGTATGTGACGGTTACGAGGCACTGCTTTTAGAAAAAGCGGCCGATAAAAAACAACCGCTTTTATATATTGCCGCCAATGGTTTGAATTTGGCGCAAACGGCATCTATGCTCAAGTTTATGCACCCCGAGTATCAGGTTTTGGAATTTCCGGCATGGGATACGGTGCCGTATGACCGTGTGTCACCGAACAGCGCCATTGTTGCCAAACGAGTGGAAACGCTGTCGCAAATTGTTTTTTACAACGGCGAAAAACCGCTGATAGTGGTAACAAGTGTCGGAGCAGTTTTGCAAAAACTGCCGCCTGCAAAAATTTTTCGCAATGCCCGCAAAACCGTTAAAGTCGGCGGAAAAATGGATTTTAATGCCTTTTTGCACTATGTTTCGATTAACGGTTATACGCGTGTTGAGCAGGTTATGGAACCGGGAGAATATGCCGTCAGAGGCGATATTGTCGATATTTTTCCGAGCGGTTCGGAGTATCCGCTCAGAATTGATTTATTTGATGACGAAGTGGAGCGTTTACGCTTTTTTGATGCCGTCAGCCAGCGAACCATCGGCGAGCTAAAAGAGTATGATTTTCAGGTTGCCAACGAAGTTATTTTAGACAGTAATACCATACGTTGTTTCCGTGAGCGTTATCGCGAAAGTTTCGGTGCCGACGGTATGCATGATGAGCTGTATGAGGCGGTTTCGAATGCTCAGAAATATATCGGTATGGAAAATTGGTTGCCGCTGTTTTATGAAGATGCTTTGCCGACACTGTTTGATTATATGCCTAATGCACAGATTGTGGCCGGTAAAGATGTGGCAGATGCCGTTAAGGCAAAAACCGAAGGAATAGAAGATTATTACGGGGCCCGTACCGAAGCCTTATCCGTCAGAGGTAAGAAAAATGAAGATGAGGCATATCGACCTTTGCCGCCGCAAATGTTTTATTTAAGCACGGCGGAATTCGATGAAAAATTGCAGGCGCGCGGTGCGGCATATTTGAGCGGTTTAACACTGCCGCATTCTACGGATGTTATTGATGCGCGGACAACGCCGGGGCGCAATTTTGCCCATTCGCGCAACATCAGTAACGCCGCCGTTTATGAAGAATTAAAAAATTATCTGACCGAAAACGGTAAGCTTAATCGCATAATCTGCTGTTATGCCGAGGGCTCGCGCGAACGCCTGAAAGGTTTGATGAACGAATACGGCATTAAGGACGTGTTATCGGCACAGAGTTGGAATGAGGCACTGAAAATCTGTCGACAGAAAAAAACAGCCGTGGTGCTGGCGGATTTGGCACACGGTTTTCGTGACAGTGAATATTGCCTGATATCCGAGCAGGATATCTTAGGAGAACGTCAGCACCGCAAACAGAAAAAAATGACCTCGAAGGACTTTATTGCCGATGTGGCTTCATTAAATGTCAATGAGTTGGTCGTACATATCGAACACGGTGTCGGGCGTTTTATGGGGCTGGAAAATATTATGGCCGGCGGGTCACCGCATGATTGCTTAAAACTGTTGTTTGCACACGGCGATAAACTTTTTGTGCCGGTTGAAAATATTGATGTGATTTCGCGTTACGGTTCCGATGATGAAAATATTCAGCTCGATACATTGGGTGGTGCGGCTTGGCAGGCTAAAAAGGCCAAGGTTAAAGAAAAAATCAAGGATATTGCCGAAAAATTAATCCGTATTGCCGCCGAAAGACACTTGAAAACAGCGGAAACTTTTATGCCTCAGGGTGGCGTTTATGATGAGTTTTGTGCTAAATTTCCCTTCAATGAAACCGATGATCAGTTGCGCGCCGTTCACGATATTTTGCAAGATTTAAGTGCAGGGGAACCGATGGACAGACTGGTTTGCGGCGATGTCGGTTTCGGTAAAACCGAGGTAGCCTTAAGAGCTGCTTTTACAGTGGCAATGTCTGGCGCACAGGTGGCATTGATTGTGCCGACAACTCTGCTGGCACGTCAGCATTATCTGAATTTTGCCGAGCGTATGCAGGGCTTTCCGGTTAAGGTCAGAATGTTATCGCGTTTAAGCACACCGAAAGAGGTACGCGAAACAAAAGAAGGCTTGAAAAACGGGGCAGTGGAAATTGTTATCGGCACCCATGCCCTGTTGGCGAAAGACATCGAATTTTGCAATTTGGGACTTTTGATTATTGATGAGGAACAGCATTTCGGGGTGGCGCATAAAGAGAGGTTGAAAGCGCTTAAATCCGATGTTCACGTTTTAACACTGAGCGCCACGCCGATACCTAGGACTTTGGAATTGGCTCTGACAGGCGTCAAACAGCTTAGCATTATCGCTACACCGCCGGTTGACAGGTTGGCGGCACGTACTTTTGTGATGCCGTTTGACAGGGTGATGATTAAAGAAGCGATTTATCGTGAAAAGTTCCGCGGCGGTCAAACGTTTTTTGTATGTCCGCGCGTTTCGGATATTGCCGAGATGGAAAAGGTGCTGCGTGATCTGGTACCTGATATTCGTATTGCGGTGGCGCACGGACAAATGCCGGCACGTCAGTTGGAAGATATTATGGGAGATTTTGCCGCCGGTAAATATGATTTGCTGTTGTCGACCACGATTATTGAATCCGGTATCGATATGCCGACGGTTAATACCATGATTATTCATCGTGCCGATATGTTCGGTTTGGCACAGTTGTATCAGTTGCGCGGGAGAATAGGGCGTTCTAAAATCAGAGGTTATTGCTATTTCACGGTGCCGCAACGCAAAAAACTTAATGTTACGGCGGAGAAACGTCTGGCGATTTTGCAGGCACTGGATACTTTGGGTGCCGGTTTTTCACTGGCCAGTCACGATATGGATATCCGCGGTTCGGGTAATGTTTTGGGTACCGAGCAGTCAGGCCACATCAAAGATGTCGGTATTGCTTTATATCAGCACATGCTTGAAGAAGAAATCGAGCGTCAGAAAAATGCACATCTGGCCGAAGCGGCGGCAATGGTCGGTTCGACCGATTGGGCACCGCAGATTACAACCGGTATTCCGTTGATGATACCGGAAAGTTATGTCAAAGACTTGGGTGTGCGTTTGGGATTATATCGCCGTATCGGAGCACTCAAAGATGAAAATGAACTTGCCGATATGCGTGAGGAATTGATTGACCGCTTTGGTGCCATTCCGGCCGAAGTTGAAAACTTGTTGCAAACCATCGAGATTAAACAGCTTTGCTATAAAGCCAATGTTACCAAAGTAGATGCCGGTGCCAAAGGGATTTTGGTATCATTCCATAATAATACGTTTGCCGCTGCCGATAAGCTGATTGATCTGGTTACGAAGTCTTTCGGGGTTTTGAAAATACGTCCGGATCAACGTCTGTTTTTCGAGCGTAATCTGGCAACTTATACCGATCGTATAGCCATGATTAAAAAATTGATTACTCAGCTGGTCGGATTACTCTGAAAAATTTTGCATATTCATAAAAAAATGCTTTACAAATCAAAAATTTGTGTTATAGCTGTTGACAACAATAACAAATATTATAATAAGTGGAGCCGAAAGGCCCCGCTTTTTTGTTAGGAAAAAGCAATGCAAAAACACTATTTACAAGATTTAATCGAGCCGATTGTCGAACAGCAGGGCTATGAGCTTATCCGTGTTTTAACGATGGGTGGCGAAACCAATCCGACATTGCAGGTGATGATTGATACCTTGAACGGTAAAAACATCACAGTCGATGACTGCGCTAAAGTCAGCCGTGCGCTTTCGGATATGCTCGATGAAAAAGATCCGATTAAAGATAAGTACTCTTTGGAAGTCAGTTCACCGGGGCTTGACAGACCGTTGACCAAATTAGCGCATTTTGAGCGTTGGACCGGTTATGAGGTCAAATTGGAAACCGAAGAAAAAATCGAAAATCGTAAGCGTTTCAAAGGAAAAGTTTTGAAAGTGGCCGGACAAGACATTGTCTTAGCCGATGAAAAAGCAGAATATACAATTCCGTTTACCGCCGTCAGCAAAGCCAAGCTGGTGGTAACCGATGAATTGTGGGAAGAATATCAGGCATCTCAAGAAGAAGTTGCCGAGGTTTAATTTTTAACAAAAGGATATATAAAAAATGGAAAATTTTGAAAATATGCCTAGACCGGAAATTGTCGTTGTTGCAGATACGGTTGCCCGCGAAAAAAATATTGAAAAAGAAGATGTTTTTGTGGCAATGGAAATTGCCATTCAAAAAGCAGGTCGTACCAAATACGGCAGCGAACATGATATCCGTGTCAAGATTGACCGCAAAACCGGCGCTATTACCTTAGCTCGTTATCGCGAAGTTGTGGCTAATGATGCCGTTATCGAAAATGAAGCTGCGCAAATTCTGTTAAAAGATGCCAAAGCTTATGATAAAACCTTGAAAGTAGGGGATTATATCATTGATCCGTTACCGCCGATTGATTTTGGTCGTGTTGCCGCTCAAACCGCAAAACAGGTTATTATGCAGCAGGTTCGTGAAGCTGAACGCAATAAGCAGTTTGAAGAATATAAAGAAAAAATCGGCACCATTATTAACGGTACGGTTAAAAGAGTTGAATTCGGCAATACCATTTTAGATATCGGTAAAGCTGAAGCCGTTTTGCGTCATGATGAAACAATCCCGAGGGAGAAGTTCAAAAACGGCGATCGCGTTCGTGCTTATGTATTGGATGTACGTCGTGAAGCCAAAGGTCCGCAAATTTTCTTATCGCGTACCTGTCCGGAATTTATGGCAAAATTGTTTACTCAAGAAGTACCGGAAATTTACGACGGTGTTGTTCAAATTATGGGTGTTGCCCGTGATCCGGGGTCTAAAGCTAAAATTGCCGTTCGTGCCAATGATAAAACCATTGATCCGGTTGGCGCATGTGTTGGTTTGCGCGGTATTCGTGTTCAAGCCGTTGTAACCGAATTACAGGGCGAAAAAATCGATATCGTTCCTTATTCCGAAGATAAGGCTCAATACATTGTCAGCGCTTTGGCGCCGGCCGAAGTTACCAAGGTTGTTTTGGATGAAGAAAATAATCGTATTGAAGTTGTTGTTTCGGAAGATCAGTTCTCATTGGCCATCGGTCGCCGCGGTCAAAATGTTAAATTGGCTTCGCAGTTGGTCGGTTCCAATATCGATGTATTAACCGAAGAACAAGAACAGGAACGTCGCTCGAATGAAAATAAAGTTCGTACCCAACGCTTTATGGAAGCTTTGGATGTTGATGACATGATTGCACATTTGTTGGTTGCCGAAGGATTTTCGACGATTGATGAAATCGCTATGGTCGAATTAAGCGAATTGGCTGAAATCGAAGGCTTTGACGAAGATGTTGCCACCGAGCTGCAAAACCGCGCTAAAGAATTTATTGAAAAACGCAATAAAGAATTTGCCGCTAAGAGTAAGAGCTTGAAGATTGATGAAAGCCTGAAAACCGTTAACGGCTTGGATCAGGATATGATTATCGCTTTGGCTGAAAAAGGTATCAAAAATATTGATGATTTGGCAGATTTGGCTGCCGATGAATTGATTGAAATTTTGGGTGATACCACAATTTCGGAAACCGAAGCCAATGAAATCATCATGGCTGCTCGTGAACATTGGTTCGAAAACGATAAGGCCGAAACAAAAGAATAAGCAAAGGAAAGGCTTTAATGTCAAAAGAGTTGGAAGAAAGAAAGTGCATCGTAACCGGTAAAGTTTTGCCTAAAGCGGAACTCTTACGCTTTGTTGTGCTTCCGGATGGCCGGATGTTGCCTGATTTTAATAAAAAATTGGGCGGCAAAGGCGTATATCTTTCCAACTCTAAGACATTGCTGACCGGATTAACGTTAAAGAAAAATCCGCTTAACAAGATATTGCATACCAATGTGATTATTGCTCCTGAACTGCCGCAAATGGTAGATCAGATTTTGGCAAAGAAATGTTTGGATGCCGTTAATCTGGCACGCAAGGCCGGCGATTTGATTTTGGGGTTCGAAAAAGTTAAGGATATTATAACTAAAGGTAAGGCTGCCTTTGTAATCGAAGCAACGGATGCCGGTGATGACGGTAAGCAGAAAATTGCAACAATAGCCAAAGATTTGGAAAAATTCAGTTTATATGATGTTGCAACCTTAAGCGAAGCATTGAAGCGCGAAAATACGGTGTATTTTGCAGTCGCAAAAAGCCAAATCAGCGATATGGTTCGTGAGGCCTTTAGGCGATATCAAACATTTTTGAATGAATAACGGAGAATATACGAGAATGACAGAAGAGAGCGCAAAGGAAAAATTGACATTATCAAAAAAATCCACACTCACTTTGAAAAATGTGGCTAAACCGGCCGCTTCGGAAGGTAAAAAAGTGGTGCAGGTGGAAGTGCGCAAAAAACGCGTGATTAATCCGGCTCAAAAACCGGCTGCACGCAAAGTCGAAATTGATGAAGAAACTGCTCAAAAATTAAAACTTTTGGCTGAAGCAAAAGAATTTGATGCTAAACGCAAACAGGAAGAAGAAGAAAAAGAAGCACAGCGTCAAAAACTGCAATCCGAGCAAAAGAAACTCGAAGATGCCAAAAAGAAAGAAGATGAGGCCAGAAAAGCTTTAGAATTGCAGGAACAACAAGAAAAAGAAGCTGCTCAGAAAAAAGCCGCCGAAGATAAAGCCAAAAAGGAGGCTGCTGCCGAAAAAGCAGCGCCTAAAGCTGAAACATCGGACTATAAGGCTAAGAAAACTAAAGAATATGACGATGAAGAAGATGATGAAGATGACGATTATTACAAAAAGAATAAAAAATCTTCAACCGTCGAAAAACACGTTATGACCAAAGAAGAAACCTTTGAACAGGAACGCAAAAAAATTCAAAAGCGCAGTTTTGAACCGCAGCGTCGCAATAGTAAAATTAATGTTAATTCTTATAATATCGGCGGCGGAGATGATGATGACGATGATTACGGTTATGCACCGCATCGCCGTTTCAAGAAGAAACAGCCGAAACCGGTTCAACAGCAACCGCAAACATCTCAGGAAAAGGTTATTAAAGAAGTTATTATTCCGGAAACCATTACGGTTCAGGAATTGGCAAACCGTATGGCTGAAAAGAGTACCGACGTTATTAAACGTTTGATGTCAAT
>CAMVHF010000046.1 GCA_947167235.1 uncultured Alphaproteobacteria bacterium | reverse complement strand
AAGGCTTATAGCCGCATATGAAGAACCCCGCGTTTTACGCGGGGGTTTCTTTTATAGCTGCAATGTTTAATTATTTGACTTCTTCAAAGTCGGCATCAACGACATTATCATCTTTCGGTGCTTCGCTTGAAGATGAGCCTGTATCGGCACCGTGCGGTTCACCGCCTGTTGCCTGTTGAGCTTTGTACATTGCTTCGCCGAGTTTCATTGAAGCTTGCATCAATGCGTCGGTTTTAGCCTTCAATTCGGCAATATCTTCCTTATCCATACTGGCTTTAGCTTCATCAATCGCCTTAGAAATAGCATCTCTGTCGGCAGGTGAAACTTTATCGCCGTATTCTTTAAGGTTCTTTTCGACTTCATGTACCAAACCTTCGGCATGATTTCTGGCTTCAACCAATTCCTTCTTTTGCTTATCGGACTCGGCATTAGCTTCGGCATCTTTAACCATTTTGTTGATTTCTTCTTCACTCAAACCGCCGGAAGCCTGAATACGGATAGCCTGCTCTTTA
Source organism: uncultured Alphaproteobacteria bacterium (assembly GCA_947167235.1). Lineage (GTDB taxonomy): Bacteria > Pseudomonadota > Alphaproteobacteria > RF32 > CAG-239 > RUG410. The sequence goes on along the minus strand of CAMVHF010000046.1, from coordinate 11,455 downwards.
TTCGTAGCTTTATCTTTTGCCGATACGTTTACAATACCGTTAGCATCAATATCAAAGGTAACTTCGATTTGTGGCATACCGCGCGGAGACGGCGGAATACCTACCAAATCAAATTGGCCCAAAAGCTTGTTGTGTGCGGCAATCTCACGTTCACCTTGGAAGACGCGAATTGTAACGGCAGTCTGACCGTCTTCGGCAGTAGAGAATACTTGTGATTTGCGTGTCGGAATGGTCGTGTTACGATCAATAAGACGTGTAAATACACCACCCATTGTTTCAATACCTAAAGACAACGGGGTAACATCCAAAAGCAAAACGTCTTTAACATCACCCATCAAGACACCGCCCTGAATAGCGGCACCGACGGCAACAACCTCATCAGGGTTAACACCTTTGTGCGGTTCTTTACCGAAGATTTCTTTAACTTTTTCCTGAACTTTAGGCATACGCGTCATACCGCCGACCAAGATAACTTCACTGATGTCACTCGGTTTTAAGCCGGCATCGGATAAAGCTTTTTGGCACGGAATAGCGGTTTTTTCAATTAAATCTTCAACCAAAGATTCCAATTTAGCACGAGTCATTTTCATATTTAAGTGTTTCGGACCAGTGCTGTCTGCGGTAATAAACGGCAAGTTTACTTCGGTTTGTGTGGTTGAAGACAATTCGATTTTAGCTTTTTCGGCAGCTTCTTTCAAACGTTGCAAAGCAAGTCTGTCAGAACGTAAATCAATACCTTGTTCTTTTTTGAATTCATCGGCCAAATAGTTGACGATACGTTGGTCGAAATCTTCACCGCCCAAGAATGTATCACCGTTGGTAGCTTTAACTTCAAATACGCCGTCACCGATTTCCAAAATGGAAACATCGAATGTACCGCCGCCCAAGTCGTATACGACAATCGTACCTGATGCTTTTTTATCCATACCGTAAGCTAAAGCGGCAGCTGTCGGTTCGTTAATAATACGCAAAACTTCCAAACCGGCAATTTTACCGGCATCTTTGGTGGCTTGACGTTGCGAGTCATTAAAGTAGGCCGGTACGGTAATAACGGCTTTTTCTACTTTTTCACCTAAATAGCTTTCGGCATATTCTTTAATTTTTTGCAACACAATAGCCGAAATTTGTGACGGGGCATATTTTTGACCTTTGACTTCAACCCAAGCATCACCGTTGTCACCTGATACGATTTTGAACGGTGAATGCTCTCTGAATTTGGTTACTTCTGCCGAATCATAACGACGACCGATTAATCTTTTAATCGCAAACAAAGTGTTTTCCGGATTTGTTACGGCCTGACGCTTTGCCGGATAACCGACCAAGCGTTCGGTATCGGTAAATGCAACCATAGACGGGGTTGTTCTGGCACCTTCCGAGTTTTCCAAAACTTTTGCTTCTTTACCTTCCATAACGGCAAAGCACGAGTTGGTTGTACCCAAGTCAATACCAATTACTTTATTACTCATTTAAATTCCTCCTGTTAACTTTTCTAAAAATGTATATAGGGAGTCATTTTGACCGATGCAAGTGGTTGCAAAAATTTTTTCATATTTTAAGCAAAAAAAATTCCGCTTCGGTAAAAAGCGGAATTTTGCGTAATATACTTATTTATATTATCTGAATGTAAATGTGACGGAGGCATCATCGGTACAATAAGTCGAAGCGTCACCAATACCTAAAGCCGTTGAAGATGATTTTGAACCGATGGTAAACTTGACAAAGCCGTTGGTACCGACCGAACCCCAGTTTGTTGAAACAACATCCATACATGTTTCGGCTGATAAACCGGCAACTTGCAATTCAAACAAACTAGTATTGGTATTTTTATATGTAAGGGTATAAGATACGTCTTCTGTACCGATAAAGCAGTTACAACTTGCGTCCCATTCCACCTCGGCCGGATAGGCTTTTGATTTTAATACAAAACCACCCAAACCGCTGTATTCATCGCCGGTATCACCGTCATCATATTCACGAACAATACTGCGCGTTTTACCGGCAATAGCGCTTATTTCATCCAAAATGGCGTTTGTTTTACGACTGTTTGAAATTTTTGTCATCATACTGAAACCGCCGACACTTAAGACACCGATAATGGCCAAAACGCCCATCATTTCAATCATTGAACGACCGGATTGCGTATTTCTTTTCATTTTTTTTCCTTTCAATAAATTATATTAGCGGCAAGCCTTAAACCAGATTTTCACAGTGTTATTATTGTTCGCACAGTGCGTTGCCGCCGTGGCTGCTGACATCGGATAGTTAGCATCAGACGAGGTAATTGCAGATGCGGTGCCGGAACAATTGCCGGATAGCATACAAGTGTGAAGATCGGTAGCGCCGATAGAAACGCCCAGACAACCGTTGGAATAGCGTTTTCCCCAGTCCGTCGTAGCCATATTTATACAACTGCTGTCATCTAAGCCTTCAACTGAAACAGCAAAATATTTATCATTGCCGGTGATTTTGGTAATGGAATCCATAACACCTTCAATTTGATCGGAAGTCGAATTATAGGTTAAATTTGTCGGAATGGCTTCGGAGCGATTTAAATACTTTGTATATGTTGTATAAGCCGCATCATACTGACATGCTAATTTTTTGGAAATCATGGCAAGTTGAGCTGTGTCGGAAATTAATTGCCCCTCATTCTTTTTTTGCTGAGCGTTATTGACAACGGTCAAGCCGCCAACGCTGAGTACACCGACAACAGATAAAACACCAAGCATTTCGATCATACTTCTGCCGGATTGGTTTAATTTATACATAAATACTTCTCCTTAAATTATAAAGTATAAGCGGCCCCCGAAGGGGCAGCCTATCATATTATTATTTTCTGTCTTTCGGTTTCATGACCTCAGGCTGTTGCTGAACAACTTGAATTTGTTCGGTAATCGGCTTATAGACAGTTTGTTGCCATGGGCTTTCTTCAACATATTCGTGACCGCAAATGCTTATACCCAGACTTCTTAAAGCCGTTTCGGTTGGAATATAAACATCCAAACCGTCATTGGTTCTGATACCCGAATGAGCCATGCCGCTGATGGTACAATCCTTATAGAATAAAGCACCGCCGACGGTTACGTTTTGAATAAAGGTATTAGCCAAGATTTCGGCTCCTTTTTCTTCGGTGTAACGATAACCTTCGACACGAGCACTGTTTTCAAGATAATCTTCGCCGTCTTTGAAGTCTTTGACATCCAACAAACCTAAAGTCAAATAGCCGTTACGACCGACTTCCGGTAATTGCAGATTTAATGCCAAAGGAGTATATTCCGTTGCTTTATCCAACATTAACAAAGCCGTATTTTTGCTTGGGTTTAATCTGACGGCACGAGCGGTCAAATTATCGTTACGAACGGTTTTAATCTTATATGAATTATTCATCGGATCAACCAAATCGCCGGAGGTTAAAACAAATCTGTCGGAGATTAAAAGACCGGCACCTTTTTTACCGTTCGGGCTGTCAATTTGAACAACCGATGAACGTAAACGATATACGGTTTCCGGTGTCAAAGCTTTGCACGGATCCGTTGCGACAACGCACAGCTGATCCAATGATTTCACGTCACCGGTATCAATCCAAGTGTCATCTACAACCTGACAAGAGCTGTCAGTTTTGACATTGCCGTTTTCATCAATACAGGATTCGACAACTTCCTGAGTTTCGACAACAACACCGGCATCTTCTTCAACCGGAACTTCTATAACTTCGCCGGTTTCAACAATGCCGCCGTCTTCGTAAATAACAGGGATAACCGGTTCGCAGCCATAGCCGTATGCGCCGCCGTAATAAACCGGTGCATAACCGGGTTGACAGCTCATAACCGGTTGCGGTTCGATTAATGTCGGGCAAGCCGGTTGACAGTTGCGTAAATCAACACCCGGACGGCTGATTTCACAGTTCTTGGCACATTCGTATTCTTTCAAATAACCGCATTTAATCGGGTTAAGCGCTCTTTCTTCTTCAACCAATGCGTTACGTTGAGCAGCCAAAGAAATCGGATCAACACGTTGCAATAATTGGTCTTCAAAACCTAAAACATTGCGTAAGTTACTGGTTGCATCGGCAAAGGCACGTTCAATTAATTTAACTTCACCGTTTGCTTCGCCTTCAAACAAGTCGCCGTAACCGGTGCTTTCACCTTTCCAATAGATATTTGATTTGGTTAAATCCATTAAACGCCATGTAACGGTAATTTCGGACGAACCTTTGCGTAAGTTTGTTTTTTCGGCTTTATCCCAATCATATTCATCACAAACGTTCATGAAGTAATCGGTAATTTCCGCGGTTAAAATATATTCCGGTAATTCGGTCGGAACGGTTTGTAAGCATAAATCTTCAGGCATAGGTAATACGCGGTAACAATCATTGACCGTTTCTTCAAATACGGTAGAGAAATTAATATTCTTTTCCATAATTCGACCGGCGTTTAATCGGGTTTCTTTATTGAAACGGCGGCAACCGAAAATGCGGAAACGATAATTACCCAATCTATTGGAATAAGAACCGTTACCGTCTTTAATACGGAAATCAACATGGTCTAACGCCAACGGTGCCATTTGGCAGCAGGTGCGCTGAACCGCCTCATACACAACCGGTGTATATGGTATAGTGTAATTTTTAATCGGCTGTTCTACACGGCGCGCTTCGCATTTTTTGCAAGGTCCCGGAAACAGACTTCCGTCCTTTGTGCATCTTTTGCACGGACCGCCCGGAAACAGACTTCCGTCTTTTGAACAGTTTTTGCACGGACCGCCCGGAAACAGACTTCCGTCTTTATCAACAGCCGGCGCTTTCGGAGCCTGTTGATATCCGTATCCGTTAACATATGCCATAGCCGATGTACTCAAACCTAAAGCAATGGCTAAAGCATATAACATTGTTTTATTACTTTTCATTATATTTCTCCTATACCTGTTTGGACGGCATGACATATCGGTATGACAATGCCTCCGCTATGTGTACTTTAGACACATTTTTTTGATTTTGCAAGTCCGCAATTGTTCTTGCGAGTTTTAAAGTTCGATGATATGCCCTTGCCGACATTCTCATTTTATCGGCAAAGTTCACCAAAAGTTGCTTTGCATCACCGGATAATGCGGTGACTTGCTCTAAGATATCGCCTTTTAACTGTGCATTGGTATGCAGGTTCGGATATCCTAAAGCCTTAAATCTTTCTTGTTGAATTTGGCGTGCGGCAATTACACGCTGACGGATCTGAGCCGACGTTTCACCTTTTTTGACATCGGCAATATCCCACGGGCTGACCGGCGGTACCTGAATATGAATATCAAATCTGTCCATCAGCGGACCGGAAATTTTAGATTGGTACTCTTCACCGCATTTCGGCGCGCGCGAACATTCCTGACCGTTGACACCCAAATAGCCGCAGCGACAAGGGTTCATGGCAGCAATTAATTGGAAATTTGCCGGATAACGCGTATGACTGTTGACACGGGAAATTGATACATAACCGGTTTCAATCGGCTGACGCAATGCTTCAAGCGTGGAACGGTTAAATTCCGGCAATTCATCTAAAAATAAAACACCGTTATGAGCCAATGATATTTCGCCCGGTACACCTTTACGTCCGCCGCCGATAAGAGCCGGTGTCGATGCGCTGTGGTGCGGATCACGGTAAGGACGGTCAAAGCTCAGTTCACCGTCTTTAAGTTCACCGGCAACCGAATGGATCATACAGGTTTCCAACGCTTCTTCGGTCGAAAGCGGTGGTAAAATTGTGACTAATCGTGACGCTAACATTGATTTTCCGGCGCCCGGTGTGCCGACCATCAGCATATTATGCCCGCCGGCTGCGGCAATTTCCAGTGCGCGTTTGGCGGTTTCTTGTCCTTTAACGTCAGCCATATCCAAATCGGAAGTCCGACTTTTCTTTTGCTTAGGCGTCGGTAACGGCAATTGCTGAATACCCTTGAAATGATTAATCAGTGCCAATAAATTCGGGGCGGCAATAATGTCTTTTAATCCGGACCAAGCCGCTTCACTGCCTTGCGTTTCGGGACAAACCAAACCTTTATGGCTGCGGTTGGCATGAATCGCAACCGGTAAAACCCCGTTTACCGGCATAATTGAACCGTCTAATCCCAGCTCGCCGATAATAATGTACGAAGCAATTTCTTCTGTCGGCACAATACCCAAGCCGGCAAGTAAAGCCATGGCGATCGGTAAATCAAAATGCGAGCCTTCCTTTAACAAATCCGCCGGTGCTAAATTAACGGTTATTCTTTTAGCCGGAAGTTCAACTCCCATTGTATTGAATGCGGCGCGCACGCGTTCTTTGCTTTCGGCAACGGTCTTATCCGGCAAACCGACAATATTAAAAGCCGGTAAGCCCGATGAAATTTGCAGCTGCAAATCAACATCGAGCGTTGTCAATCCGTTTAAGGCTATGGTATTTACGCGCGCCAACATTTTACCACCTCGGGGCTGATTCTCCGTTGCGCCAGCGACGTGTCGGATAGGTACCGCGTTTTAATATGTCATATTTTGCCGGTTGTCTCGGAATATCCTGCAGTTTGACATAACAAGAGGCTTCCATGCGTTCAACGCACATATCAACTTCTTCCTGTGAACCGCGGCAATACGCCAACACGCGCGTATTTAAGTTTTCCAAAACGACTTCGTTACTGCCGTATTTATTGTCTTCGACTTGCGGAAAATCACCGTATAAGTCTTCATCGGCGTAGCTTTCGGCAAAATCGTAATCCACGCATCCCGGAACCGAATATACTCCGTTGTCATCATAGACGGCAACCATTGTTTCGGCATGACAAAGCGGGCGATGATGCGTTTGATAACCGGTATTTATTCCGTATAAATCCAAATCATCGCTGCAGCCGGTTAAAGACACCGCAAACAGCAGCAAAAAAAACTGATAAAATTTTTTCATATAACACCTTTGTACGTACTAGTTTGCCTACAAGATAAACCTAAAGTGTTAAAATAATATTTATTTCCGGCTTTTATTTGATAAAAAAATGCTTGCATTTACCGTAATTTTATGTATATTAACGCTGTCCCTTGCCGGACTTTAGATGTTCGGCTATACATTAGTTGGTCGATTTCGGTGTTAAACCGCTGAAAACGGCCGTTTGTTGAGTAATCCATAAGGAGATATTAAAAATATGGCTAATTATGAAAGCGTATTAATCGCTCGTCAAGACCTTGGCGCTTCTCAAGTTAACAGCCTCGTTTCAGATTTGAGCGAAGTTATTAAAAAAGAAGGCGGTGAGGTTGTTAAAACCGATAACTGGGGTTTGAAAAATCTTGCTTATCGCATTAAGAAAAATCGTAAAGGTTATTATGTTTTGTTAAACATTGTTGCTCCGGCAAAAGCTATTTTCGAATATGAAAGACTTATCAGACTTAACGAAGATGTTATTCGTTACATGACCGTTAAAGTTGATGAGTTCAACAACGAAACAGCTTCTGACGAAGAAGTTGCACAAATTGAAGAAGCATAAAGGAGAACGATAATGGCAAAACAAACATTTTTCAAAAGAAAATCTTGTCCGTTTTCCGGTGAAAACGGTTTAAGAATCGACTACAAGGATGTTAAATTACTTTCTCGTTATGTTTCTGAGAAAGGTAAGATTATTCCTTCTCGTATTACTTCAGTTTCAGCTAAAAAACAAAGAGAATTGGCTCGCGCCATCAAACGCGCTCGCTATATCGCTTTGTTACCGTATGTTGCTATGTAGGAGGGTATTATGGAAGTTATTTTACTCGAACACGTAGAAAAATTAGGTAAAATGGGTGATAAAGTTTCGGTTAAAACCGGTTATGCCCGTAACTATCTGTTACCGCAAAAGAAAGCTTTGCGTGCTACCGAAGCCAACATGGCTTATTTCGAAGCTCAAAAAGCTGCTTTGGAAGCTCACAACAAAGAATTGTTTGAAACCGCTTCTAAATTGGCTGAATCTTTGAACGGCTTTAACGCTGTTTTGATTCGTCAAGCTGCCGAAACAGGTCAATTATACGGTTCCGTAACAATCCGTGACATCGCTTCGGCTATTAAAGATGCCGGCTATGATGTTGCTCGTCGTTACATCTATATGGAAAAACCGATTAAAGATTTGGGTATGTACCAAATCAAATTAAACTTGCACCCTGAGGTTTCTCAAACCATTTTGGTAAACGTTGCCAGAAGTTCTGAAGAAGCTAAAAAGCAAGCTAAAGCTTATAATCAAGAATAATTTATTTTTGATTTAACAAAAAACACCTCCGATTTAATGAATCTGAGGTGTTTTTTTATTATTCGGAAAAGTAAATAATTACTGTTTTTTCAAATCAGCTTTAACGCGCTCTTTTAAGTCGGCAATTTTAAGATTCAGAGACTTATTTTTTGAAATTTTTGCGGCCGCTTGCAATTGAGATTCGGCGGCTTTCAAATTGCCGATGGCATAGCTGTATTCGGCAGCGGCATACATTGACGAAGCTTTATCTTCGAGAGTGTTATAACCGCGTGCCAAGAGTTGCCATGCAAACGATGTTTTATGGGTGATCAATGATTTATTCAATAAATTAACGGCATTTTGGGTAGTGCTTTTGTCTTTACTTTCAAGCATTGAGTGTGCCATACTTATTTGCAACAGATAGTTATTCGGTAACAGTTTTAAGGCTTGCTCGTATGAAGTTATGCTGTCTTTAATTTTTCCGGTTTCAAACAAAAACTGCCCCTTTAATTCATGAAAATACGGGTTTTGCGGCTGTTCTTCAATCAATTCATTAATCAGTGCCAGTGCATGCGGCATATCACCGCTGCGGAAACTTAAGATGCTTTGTGCGTATTTAGCTTCGGTTGATTTGTTTTTGCGCGGGTAACGGCGTTCGGCTTTATTTTTTTCCAGCAAAAATCCGGAGAGTTTGGCCTGAATAAGTTTCAAATCGTTATCCAGCGAACTGGCGGCCGGATAATGATTGCTTTTACTGGCCTCTTCAAAATGGCTGATTCGCTCGCTTGTCAGCGGGTGTGTGCGAAAGTAGGAATTTTCTTCCACGCCGCTTAAGGCATATTTTCGTTTAATTTTGCGCATAAACTTTTTTAAACCGTCGGTTGATTGATGTGTCTTGTTTAAGAGTTTAACCGCGCTTTCATCGGCACTGCGTTCTTCCTGAACCTGATAATGCAGCATACTGTTTAAGGCTGAGCTTTGCGAACCTAAAAGAATAGCCATGGCAGCATCGCCGCGTCCGGTGGAAACGGCCGTTGCGCCGGCGGCAATCAATGAACCGAGCATAACGTATTGCATATCTTCCATTTTGAGCTTTTGGCGTACGATATGGCCGCCGGTAATGTGTCCGGTTTCGTGAGCCAAAATACCGGTCAGTTCATTGGTATTATCGGCTTCGAGCAAAGTACCGGTATTGACAAACACATAGTTGCCTTCGCTGACAAAGGCATTTAAGGAATTATCGTTGACAATAAAGATATTATTGGCATTAAACGGCAGACCGGCAGCACGGAATAAAGGTTTGATTATGGCAGAAAGATAATTTTGGGTTTCGGCGTCGGAAATTAAAACCATATTTCCGGCAACTGCCGGTTTGATAAGACCGGCAGTGCAGAGAAATAAACAAAATATGATACGGCCGATTAACCGATTAATTTTTGCCACCATGATTTTTTCTCCGGTTTTTCAATTTGTTCCGGTTTTTCGGTGCGGTTATTATCATTTTCGCGTCGATCATTGCGGCGATAACGGCGATTGCGACCGTTGCGACGGAAGCGGTAACGATTATTTTCATTATCGTCGGATTCTACATCGTTTTCTTCATCTTCATCATAATCGCAGTCATCAACGTTATCGGCTTCATAGCAGGTTGTGGTTGCATCTTTTACCGCATTAACGGTCGGCAATTTTTCACGTTCGATTTTATAATCGGAGATATCTTTCATCGATGTATCGCCGGCAATGACAATCTGCAAATTGTAAACTTCTTCCAAGGCAGACAGTTGCTTGCGTTTGTGGTTAAGCAAAAACGATGCATAATCTGCCGGAACCGTGACAAGCAATTTAACACCGCGGTTGCGGACACCTTCGCTTTCAATAGAACGCAAAATCAGTGTAGCACCGGATTCAACGGTACGTTTCACACCGCGACCGTGACAATACGGACAAACTTCGTAGTTGCTTTCCATAAACGAAGAGTGCATGCGCTGTCTTGAAATTTCCAACAAGCCGAAAATGCTCATCTTGGCAATTTGAATACGGGCGCGATCATCTTTCATGGCCTCTTTCATGCGGCGTTCGACGGCAACGTTATTTTGCTGTTCGTACATATCAATAAAGTCAACCACAATCAAACCTGCCAAATCGCGCATTTTGAGTTGTTTGGCAATTTCATCGGCAGCTTCCAGATTGGTTTTGAGAGCAGTTTCTTCAATATCTTTTTCTTTAGTGGCACGACCGGAGTTAACGTCGATAGAAACCAAAGCTTCGGTCGGATTAATAACCAAATAGCCGCCGGATTCGAGTTGGACAATCGGATTATGCAGCTTATCGAGTTGCGCCTCAATTTGGAAACGTTGGAATACCGGTATTTCGCCGGCTTTACGGCATTTAATGTGCTTTAAATTGTGCGGCGACAATACTTTAACAAAGTTGCGGGCAGTCTGATAAGCTTCATCACCGTCGATGATGACTTCATCAATTTCTTTGGTATACATATCGCGCAAAGCACGCTTAATCAGATTACCTTCTTCATAAATAATCGCCGGCGGTTGATTTTTCAAAGCACCGTAACGAATGGCATTCCATGTGCGGATTAAATAGTTGTAATCGCGAATAATATCGGCACGGGTTTTATCCTCGCCGGCTGTACGGATAATCAAAGACATATCCGGATTAATCGGCAATTCTTTCATAACGGCCTTTAAGCGTTTGCGATCGTTTGCATTGGTGATTTTGCGTGAAACACCGCCGCTTTTAATGCGGTTCGGCATTAAAACGCAATATCTGCCGGCAAGCGATATGTAAGTTGTGCAGGCAGCACCTTTGTTGCCGCGTTCTTCTTTGACAATTTGAATTAAGAGGGTTTGGCCTTCTTTAATAACATCTTGAATGGTACTGCGGTGGAAAAGCTTGCGGGCACGCAACAATTTACGTTGCATGTCAAAATTGTACTCATTTCCTTCCGGTTCGTCCAAATCATCATTATCATCATCTTCCGGACATTCTTCTTCCAACAGTTCATTGTCGCAAACATCCGCAGCCAAGGTTTTCGGTGATTTTTTGCGGTCACGCGGGCGACGAGTGTAGCGGCGATGCTTACGTTGTTTGGAATCTTTTTCAAGTGCCTTATCTGCAGCTTCTTCGGCCAATTCACTTTCAGCCGTCATTTCGGTATCGGCAATCTCTGCATCGGTTTCGGAATTTTCAATTTCGATGCCGGTATTATCGGCAATGCTTTCTTCCGATTCGCTTACGG
>CAMVHF010000045.1 GCA_947167235.1 uncultured Alphaproteobacteria bacterium | reverse complement strand
AACCATAATAATACGGATGTTTATGGTATGTATGGCAGTAGCAATATGCGTAATGTTTATGGTGTGAGTGGTACTATTAATATAACTAATGAAGGCAATGGAAACGTTTATGGTATGCGTAATGACGGTGGTGATGCTAGCCATACTTATAATGTATATCAATATTCATCTTCCGGCATATCAAATGGCATAATCAGCATAACAAATACCGGTGATGGAAACGTTTATGGTATGCGTAATGACGGTAGTGATCCTAGCCAGACTTTTAATGTATATCAATATTCATCTTCCGGCATATCAAAGGGTATAATCAGCATAACAAATACCGGTGATGGAGATGTCTATGGTATGTATGGTAATTACAATATGTATAATGCGGAAAGCTTCAGTAAATCGACAGGTTCTGCAAACGCTGTAATTAGGATAATTAACAATGGAAATAGCAACGTTTACGGTATAAAAACCAACAGTAACGCCGATATTTACAATGCTTATCGTTCATCTTCCGGTGATACATATGCCACAATTAATATAACCAACAATGGTACCGGTAATATCTATGGTTTGCACGGTATGGGGGGAAGATTGTATAATGCACACAATTCATCATCTTCCGGCAATGCAGTAGGTAAAATCATCATATCTAATACCAATGACGGTAATGCTTATGGTATGTTCGGTAGAATAGTGTACAATCAAAAAAAATCAGTTCAAACTTCTACCATTGAAATGGCAAACGTTGGAAATGGTTTGGCTGTCGGTATATATACTTATAGAGGTAGTTATCCTACCGGAAACGCTAGTAATTCCGGCGAAATTAAAATTCACAATCTCGGCACCGGCACGGCAGTCGGTATTATGGCTGCTAGTTCGGCGACCGTAACCAACTCCGGTACAATCACAATTGATCGTGAAAGCTATACTGAAGATACGGCGGATGATGTTACATATACGGCTAGTGATAATACCGGTGGTAAGGCTTATGGTATTTACGGTGCGGCAAATTCAAGCATTACCAACACCGGTACGATTATTATTAACGGTGCTTCGGAAGCTTATGGTATTTGGAGTGAAGGCAGTAATGTAACCAATACAGGAACTATTTCTATTGACGGAGCTTCCTGTACCGGCACAAATTGCACAAGTGCAAATAATGCCATTATTTTGAACGGCGGACAATTATTCCAAGACGGTGTATTAAAGGTATCGAGTTCGATTACTGCTCCGACTTCGGTGCTTTCGACCACAAGTACATCTGTTGCAATAACGCCGGCAGTTCAAACCGAAGAGACGGTTGCACCGGAAGAAATCGATGATGCACAACCTGCTTCTTATGTACCGACCAGAACGGCTGCTTCGCTGAACTTGAACGACTTTGGCGGAACGGTAGTTGCTTCCGCAACATCACAATTCATTGTTGAAGGTGCGATTTCCGGTGATTTGGCGATGAACAACAATGTTGTTGAAAACGGCTTTGACACGACTTATTCGGTTAAAGACATGATTCAGGCTACCGATGTTTCCGGTTTGAATTTAATTTCGCAATCGGCTCTGTTTGACGCCAAACTCGTCAACGACACCGATGCCGTTATGACAATGAAGTCGTTTAACGATGTTGTTGATAATAAATCGCTGGCCGGTTTCTTGGCTAAAAACTATCAGGCCGAGAACAACGAAGCCTTCTTTGCGATGCTCAAAGGTCAGGAAAGCGTATCCGGTTTGAACAGTGCTTTGAACGATATTTCCGGTCAAAAGATGTTTAACCGCATGGCATTTGAAGACTTTAACATGATGCGTGAATTGAACTTTGATATGAACAACAATATCTTCAATACGACCGAAAACCACTTTTATATCGGCGGTGATGTTGCGCCGCTGCATATTGACGGTAACGGTACAACGTCGGCACGTTACGCTTTGTTAAACAATGTCGAAGGTCGTCGTTCGGTCGGCTTCGGGGTTGCCTTCACCGATTTGAACAGTTCTGATCGCAAGGGCGACAACCGCCGTGATGAAACGATGTTCCAAGCTTCGATGCCGATGGGCTACAAAACGCACGGCTTCAACTTTATCACGGCGCCGCGTTTCGGCTATGCTTACGGCACTTATGATCGTAAAGGTTATAAAGGCGAAAATGTTGACGGCACGCTTGAAAAGCACTTGTTCGGCGTGATGAACGAGGTCCGTTATCCGTTAGAATTGGCTGGTTGGAAAGTCGCACCGACGGCTGAATTGAATATGTTGAGCTACCATATCAAAGGCCGTGAAGAACATTCGGATTACGCCTTAAATATCAAATCGCAGACCTTATATTCGGTTGAAAGCGGTTTAGGTATGGCGGCCAATAAAGATATCAAACTCGGCAAAGAAGCTAAGTTAAGTTTCAATACCGGTATCGGTTTGTATCATGAGTTCGGCGATCCGTACGGATTAAAGCTCGGCGTAGATGGTATGGACGGCAGTTTCAGACTGCAAAACGAGCATGGTCGCAATCGTGCGGTTATCCGCAGCGGCTTTGACTACAATTGGCAGGATTTGAATATTTACGGTAAGATATCATCATACATCGACCATGAATACAATACCGCCGCCGATGTCGGCCTGAAATGGAAGTTCTAAGAAAGTTAAAGGAATAAATATGGGCTTTTTGATAGCATATTTTGTTGTGGCCGTTTCATGTATCGTCATCAGCGGTCGTACATTAATCGCGTATACGGATTTTTCGATTTGGATTAAAACTTGTGTGTATTTGCTGTTTTTGTATGCATGGTTTTCACCGATATTGATGTGGAATATTCAGGCAAAACTTAATATGCCGGTCGGACTTTATACCTGTTTGGCTAAATTCAGCTATTTTTTGTTCGGATTTGCCTTTTTACTGACTATGGTTTTGCTCTTTCGCGATATTATATGGGCGCTTGTATATTATCTCGGCGGTAAGCATATTGTCAGCCCGACCGATAATACGGCTTTGGGATGTGCTAATCTGATCACATTGTGTCTTACCTTATTGATGAGCTTTTATGCCGTATATGCCGCCGAAAAATTACCGGATATCAAGCATTATCGCTATGAAGATGCCCGCATACAAAAAGATATCAAAATCGTGATGGCTTCCGATTTGCACATAACCAAAATGACATCCGTCGACAAGGTAAAAGAGCAGGTTGATTATATTAATCAATTGCAGCCTGATATTATCCTGTTGCCGGGGGATATTGCCGATGACAAAGTTGAGGATATTAAGGCTCAAATCAAGGAGTTGAAAAAATTAAAAGCACCGTTGGGGATTTATTATACGACCGGTAATCATGAAACTTATTTCGACGCTTTTGCATGGGAAGCCGAGTTTGCCGCACTTGGTTGGACTGTTTTGCATAACAGCGGCGTTTCGGTGCCGAATACGGGAATTTATATCGGCGGAGTTCCGGATATTCACGGTTTTTCTACCAATATGAAACAAACCGTGCGTAATGCCGCTGATAATGAGTATCGCATAGTCTTATCGCATATCCCGACAACCGCTAAATATATCGGTAATACCAAAATTGATATATTGGTTGCCGGTCATACACATGGCGGACAGATTTTTCCGTTTAATATCTTAACAAAATACGGTAATGACGGATATGTTTTCGGGGAATATAAGCTTAATAATACCGTTATTTTGGTGTCTCGCGGTGTCGGTTATTGGGGACCGCCGATGCGTTTGGGCGCGCCAAATGATTTAATGGTTATCGAATTATATCATTCTGAAAAATCTTAATAATATTTTAGCGATTATAATATATTATGGGCAAAACTAAAAGGAGTTTGCCATGATGAAAAAATTAATCGTAATGATGGGATGTGTGGCCTTTATTCTGTGTTCATGCGGAAAAGAGGAAGAACAAAAAGTCGAAGAACCCGTAACACCGGAACTTCCGGCAGAACATGTTGTCAATGTTGAAGATATTCCGGTAGAAGAGGGTAGAGAATTTATCAAAATTGTGGCAACCAATCCTTCGCAATTTGAAAAAGAATTCAATAAATTTGATGATGCACAAAAGTATTATTTTTGTGCGGCTTTTGCAATGGGGGCTATGTCGGCAACCAAACCTATAACCGCTTCGGCAATGGTTAACTATTTTATGGGACTAGGTGTGGCCAAGTATAACATTGGCATTAATGACGATACTTATCGCGCTTTCAATTTAGGCAAAAACACTTTCCGTTTTGAACAGGTCGTTAACGCAATCCTGAAAAATAAGACCTGTGAAAATATTATGGATGATGCCGCCGAATTTGCAAAAAAGAAAAATTATACAGTTGCCGATTTGGATAAAAGCGGCAGAAAAGAAGTTGAAAAAGTCGTCGAATATATTAATAAATCAAAATAACCGGATTTTATCATAAACTCTGCATACGGGTGTGCAAGGCAATATTGATGATTTTAGCTCCGTTTGTGGCATTATCTGGAACGGAGAGTACATCTTTACCGCGTACACCGGTACTGCTTTTTTCTAATACGGTCTTAAACAGATTAAAAGCAAAATTGTCAACATCCTGAATATTCGGCGTATTGACGTTTGCTAAATTGTGTCCGAATTCGCCGTCAAAGACATTTTGTATTTCACCGTTTTGCATAATGGTAAGCTTTTCAGGCATTTGCAAAGCAACAACAAAATTACGGCCGTCCGGCATTTGCGTATATCGGGCGCGATCGGTCGGGGTGCGGCATTTAGTCTGTTCATATAATTTATGATTATTTAAATTGGCAAACGGTTCACGGCGATTTTTATCCGGTACGGCATTGGTATAAAAATGTACTCCCGAATAAGGTAGATGCTCGCGTGGCGGTAAAAAGCCGTATGAACAGATGAATACATTATGCATGGCTTCGGTTGTTGTTTGCTCATCATACAGCTGCTTGGTAATTTCCGTTAAGGCATTCAAACTGCGATGAGCATTTGCCGTTCCGGCACAATAACTGAAAATGGTAATATTATTAAAGTTTTGTTTTAATTGTTCGGCTGAATACGGCTGTCCGCTAACGACCTTTCCTTCGGCATTAAGCTTAATATCTTTGCCGACATAATTAAGCCAGTGCTTTTTAACAAATTCCATATCTTTATCTTCGTAGTAGTTTTCACTGTTTTGCAGGGTTTTCAATAAAGAAACGACTGTTGAAGTACGAGATTTTTGTATCGGAAAATTAACAACATAAGCATCAACCTGCGGGCCGAAAATTTCATCATTACTTAAGGTTTGGCGCATATTGTTATAGGTCCAGATTTTAAGCTGTTGTTCATCATCTTTAACTCTGAACGGCATAAACAGATATAAACTGTGGCGGGACGGATCAATAGGTTCGGAAGCTTTTTGATACGAGGCACGTTCAAATCCTTCCGACAGATCCATTTTCCATGTACGATAAGATACATTATTGTCAAATATCTTTTTTTGATTGCGACTGTGAGAACCGGCAACCAGATAATTACTGGCAGCTTGAAATAAATTGATTAAATCCGGATCTGTGGCATATTTAGGCTGTAAATTAGCTAAAACTTCTTGCGCATCGCGCATATAACAACGCATAAAGAGTGCATAATCGATTAATTTATCTTCATTAAGTACATAATTTTTATACGGAATTTCGGTTTCTCCTGCCGTGCAGAGGAATTTATTAAATTCATCCATCAATTTTTCAACCCGAAGCGGATGTATTTGTTTGCAGGTCGGTGTGTAGATCATTTCATCTAACACGTCGTGGTAAAAAGCATTACGGAATACTTTAGCATAAGGATTATTCTGCATATTTTCTCCTTTCGGTTCGGGGAAATAACTCATTACTGAATATATAATAACATACTTTTTGTCAAAAGTCACGTCAATATATATTAAAAATTGTTACGATTCTGGCGAAAAAAGTGTTTTAACAATATTTTTTAGTCTTGCTTTTTTAATATCGTCTATAAAAGGAGTGTTATAAGCGTATATCCAAAATAAGTTATTAAAGCTTGTCGGACGGACAAGCCAAGGTTTGAACGGACCGTTCCAGTGAATAATCGCAATATCCGAGTAAAGACGATTGTAATTTTGCATATTTTGAGGCAATAAGCCTCATCTTTCAGACGCCTCAATCCTTATGTGTCTTATAATCCCCAAGAACCGCCGAATGAAGCCTCAACACCGATAATAGTGCTGCTGCCGTATTTTTTCGAACCGCGGTCTTGCGCTCTGAAGTATTGAACGTACGGGCCTAAAGCCAACCCCTTATAGATATCAACCATCATATCGGCTTTAGCGCTGTATTCATATTCGAAATCATGCGGATTATACGAGCTGTAAGCCACATAATCACGGAAATAAGTATCCAGATTAAACTTAACGCCTTCGCGCAACGGATATTCGGCTAACAAACCGATTTCATAAGCAAACTTTGTGGTTTTATCATGCGAGTAGGTGAAGTCATATTCTCCGACGCCGGCAACATATAAGTTTTTGATATATTGTCCGTCAAACATTTTAATACCGGTTGTACCACGGGCAATTTTGGTGCGTGGGGCATCATCATTAGGTTCGAATTCGGTTTGATAAGCCAAATTAACGTACGGGCCGACATCTGCCTCCCAATAACGCCATACTTTACGAGCATAGTCAGTCGAAAGTAAGATTTTATCGGCTGTTTCGTTGGTAACATCAGGACCTTCGTACGGTTTTAATTTGGTTTTACCGTATTCCATAAACAGATTGTTATCCCATTTGTATTTTTCTTGTTGGTTAATAAGAGAAAAATCAAAAATTCCTTTAGTGACGGTTTCACTGTCACCGCTTAATTCGGCATTCGGTGAATCTTTATATTCTTTGGAGTTTTTAACTTCGGTTGAGCTGACTTCAACGGCTGCTTTTTTCAAAACGGCACTCCAACCGTAGTTTTCGGCATTATCGGCATCTTCGGCATGAGCCGTCGCTGCAAATATGACTGCCGGCATTAATAACAAACTTAATTTTTTCATGGTTTAATAGTCCTTATAACAGTTTAACTGTTTTTACTATAAATATTAAATAGAGAAGGGTAAAGCATTATATGCTGTCCGACATCGCTTTGTGGATAAAAATAAACCCCTCGAAAGGGGCTTAAACGTTGTTTTAGGAATGATCCAAGAAAGAACGTAATTTTTTAGAGCGGCTAGGGTGCTTTAACTTGCGTAAGGCCTTAGCCTCAATTTGACGAATACGTTCACGGGTAACGTTAAATTGCTTACCGACTTCTTCTAAAGTATGATCGGTATTCATACCGATACCGAAGCGCATACGCAACACACGCTCTTCACGCGGTGTTAATGAAGATAAAATCTTAGTGCATGTTTCTTTTAAATTGGTATGAATAGCCATATCTAAAGGTTGTAAAGCACTCTCGTCGGCAATAAAATCGCCCAAAGATGAATCTTCTTCATCACCGACCGGCGCTTCCAAGCTAACCGGTTCTTTGGCAATTTTCATAACTTTACGGATTTTATCAAGCGGCATGGATAAGCGTTTTGCCAATTCCTCAGGCACAGGTTCTCTGCCCATTTCGGAAAGCATTTGACGCGAGGTGCGTACCAGTTTATTGATTGTTTCAACCATGTGAACAGGAATACGAATTGTACGAGCCTGATCGGCAATAGAACGGGTAATAGCTTGTCTGATCCACCATGTTGCATAAGTTGAAAACTTATAGCCGCGGCGATATTCGAATTTATCAACCGCTTTCATTAAACCGATATTGCCTTCTTGAATCAAATCCAAGAATTGCATACCGCGATTGGTATATTTCTTGGCAATAGAAATAACTAAACGTAAATTGGCTTCAATCATTTCTTTTTTAGCGCGTTCGGCTTCACGTTCACCTTTTTTGATGGTCTCAACCATCTTACGATATTCGCTGATCGGTAAATCGCATTCTTTTGCCATTTGAGCTACATTTTGGCGAATTTCGGTAATTTCGTTTTGGAATTTACTGATAAATGCTTCCCAATGCTTATCTTTTTTCTGAGCGATTTTCTCGAGCCAATTCGGATCCAATTCGGATTTTTGATATGCTTCCAAGAAATCTTCACGTTTGATTTTGCAAGACATGGCATAACGCAGCAATTTACCTTCTTGCGACATCAAACGATTATTCATATCGTTAAGCTGTTCAACTAACTGTTCGACTTTAGAACCGTTCAAATGAATAGAACTCATTAATTCGATAAGTTCTTTTTTGAGTTTTAAGTACTTCTTTTCGGTTGCCGGTGTAATTTTACGACCGGATAAAATCGATGCCATACGCTGACTTTGAACTTTTTTCAAATTATCATAATAGCCGGCAATTTTAGCTAATGTATCTAAAACCGGTTGAAGCAGCATATTTTCCATTGCCGTAACGGAAGTCGTCCCCGGCGCAGCCATATCACCGTCTTCATCTTCACCTTCACCGCTGTTGTCATCACCATCCAATTCTTCCATAGAATCGTCGGCTTCATCCATATCATCTTCGACATCATTGCTTAAATCGATATCCGTATCCAAATCGTCATCGATTTCATCAAGATTTTTTTCATTTAATTCTTTAGTGACTTTTTCCAAATCATCAACATTAGGTGTTTCCGTATCATCATAGACCATCGCTTCGGAATCATCGCCGTACATCATTTCCAAATCGACGATATCGCGCAGCTGCATTGTACCGTTTTCAAGCTGTTCTTTCCAATCCGCAATAGCTTTAATTGTCATCGGACTTTCGCATAAACCGCTGATCATAACGGTCTTGCCGGCTTCTATACGCTTGGAAATAGCGATTTCGCCTTCACGCGAAAGAAGTTCAACCAAGCCCATTTCTTTTAAGTACATACGAACCGGATCATCGGAATGACCTATATCTTTAGCGTCAATGTTACCGACATTTTCTTCATCATCGGTATCATTTTCGTAGTCGTATTCTTCGTTTTCCTCTTCTTCTTCGCTGTCTAAGTCGGATTCGGAGGTAATATTAATTCCCATATCCGATATTGAAGACATAATATCTTCTATTTTTTCGGAAGATAACTTTTCGGACGGAAGGACTTTGTTGAGTTCTTCCATCGTGATATATCCTAATTTTTTACCTTTGGCAATCAGGTGTCTGACGGCCATCATCGAGGAATCAGCCATAGCGTCATCTGCGCTATCGTTGCTATATAAATCTTGATTATTTTTATCTGCCATAACGTTCCTTAAAAATCGATTTTTAATCATGTAATGATTATATTTTGCTAGCGTTGATATATTTAGTTAATTTTTATGTATTTGTCAATAACTGTTATTTATATTTTTTCAATTATTGTTCGTATTTTGCAATAATTTATTGCGTTCTTTGATAAGTTGCTGATAGCGGGCATAAGTGCTTTCAGAATCAATTGCCGGATTTTTCATTAAAGTAATACATTCTTTTATATCATTATCAATTTGTTTTAACTGTATTTCTATCAATCCGTTATCCAACTCTGTGCGTACATCAAAAATCGAAGTTTTCTGCATTTTGTACATATTGAGTTCCCACAGTTCATCCATTTGGGCAGCAAAGTTTAATTTCAATTTTTCCAACAATATATCACTGTCCAAATTAGAATCGCTTTGATAAATTTCTATAATTTCGGTCAAAATCTTTGCAGTCAAGGTTTGATCGATTTCAAATAATGTCAGTTTTTCTTCATAACGTCCGATTAATTCCGGATACATAACCATACCGGCAATGATTTTGCGTAATACCAAATCGGTCAGCGGCGGCTTTTTAACAAGATTATAGGTCTGTTTTACATTTTTTTTACCGATATTGACTGTTTTTTCATTGGTTTTACCGGTTTCATCTTTATTGCTTTTGGCGCTTTTATATACCGAACCTTTGCCGAAAGTATAGTAAATGCGTTGTTTCATTTCTTGCATATAGTAAGCACGGATTTTGTCATCTTTGATTTTATTGACTTCCTCAAAAGTTTCTTTTTCAATCAAAGCTTTTTGTTCCGGTGTTTCGGTATCTTTATTCATTTTACATTTATGCCAAAGAATATCGACCAGCGGTTTGGCGCGTTGTAAATACTGTTCAAAGACTTGCGGACCTAAAGTATGTAATAATTCATCCGGATCTTTTTTCTCTTTCAGAAAGATATAATTGACCGAATAACCGGCGCGCAAAATAGGTAATACTCTGTCTATGGAACGAATGGCAGCTCGGATACCGGCACTGTCGCCGTCAAAACATAAGGTCGGAATATTGCAAACTTTCCAAGCTTCAATGATTTGTTCTTCGGTTAAAGCTGTTCCCAAAGGTGCCACTGCGTAATTAAAGTTAAAACTGTCTAATGCGATAACATCCATATAACCTTCGCAAATAATCAGACGTTTATTTTGATATGCCGCATCACGGGCATTATTCATATTATACAGAATTCGCCGTTTATTGAAAATAGGCGTTTCCGGTGAATTCAAATACTTCGGCTGACTGTTATCCATAATGCGACCGCCGAAAGCAATCACATTTTTTTGCTTATCCATAATCGGTATCATCACCCGATCACGGAAAAAATCATGCGCTGATTTGTTCTTGTCTTCCGGAACGGTAATCAGACCTAATTCAGCCATATCCGATTCTGATATACCTTTAGAAGATAACCAAGCTTTTAAACCGTTATTATTCGGTGCATAACCTAAACGAAATTTTTGTATGATTTCATCAGATAAGCCGCGTTTGTTTTGAAAATAATTAAGTCCGGCAGCCCCGATCGGCATCCGCAGATTTTTTTCAAAATATTCGGCGGCCATATCCATTATTTCGTACAGCGATTTACGACGTAAACTGGCTTCTTGGTTTTCCGGCGATATTGCCGGCAATTCCATACCGACACGGGCAGCCAGCTTTTTGACGGCTTCGATAAAAGGTAAGCCTTCGGCTTCCATCAAAAAATTAACGGCATTACCGTGTGCACCGCAGCCGAAACAATGATAAAAGCCCTTGCTTTCATTTATGGTGAAAGAGGGCGTTTTTTCATTATGAAACGGACATAATCCCAAATATTCGCGACCGCGTTTGGTTAATTTAACTTTTTCGCCTATAATTTCCGCAATGGAAACCCGACTGTTCAGTTCATCCAAAAATTTTTGAAAATCGTCCGTCATTATATCTCAACTAAAATTAAGATAAATTCTTTTTCAAAATAGCAGAAGCGGCACCGAAGTCTAATTGT
Organism: uncultured Alphaproteobacteria bacterium; assembly: GCA_947167235.1. Taxonomy (GTDB): domain Bacteria; phylum Pseudomonadota; class Alphaproteobacteria; order RF32; family CAG-239; genus RUG410. The sequence goes on along the minus strand of CAMVHF010000045.1, from coordinate 1,337 downwards.
CCGGCATATTTTGATTTTAAGGCACCCATAACCTTACCCATATCTTTCATTCCGGAAGCACCTGTTTCGGTTATTAAAGCTTTAATAACGGCTTCAACTTCCTCAGCGCTCATTTGTTTTGGCAGAAAACGTTGAATAACGTCGATTTCCGATTGTTCTTTATCGGCCAAATCCTGACGATTACTTTCAACATAAATTTTGATTGATTCGTTTCTTTGTTTGATCATTGATTGCATCATAGCGAGTAAATCGGCATCAGATGCTTTTTCCAAACCTTTACCGCGTGCTTCGACATCTTTTTCCTTTTGGCCGGCAATAATCAGTCGAACGGCATTAACGGTTTTTGTATCTCTGGCTTTCATGGCTTCTTTTAAGCTGTTTTGCAAATCATCTCTTAACATTTATATCTCCTTAATTAAAATTTATCCATACCTTTGTTCATACCGAACATAAAGCTGGAACCTTTGGCTTTTTGTACTTTCTCGGCCTCTTTTTTGGCTTTTTCGGCTTCTTCGGCTTCACGTTTCATGCGTTCGATAATTTCCGTATCAAAAGTTAATGTCAACTTTTTGGCGCCGGTTGTTTTATTATCCAACAAGATTCTGAACATTGCCCCAAAGTCAGGCCCTAAACGTTTTAATGTTAAAAATTGAGAGGTTTCGGTTTCTATTTTGCCATCTAAAGTTCTCATCGTGGCTTTAATCGGTAAAATCTGCGAACTTAAAGTACCTTCGTTGTAAATAAAACCGGTAACTTCGACATAATGCTTACCGCCTTTTTCCAAATCATTGATTTTAACATTTTGAAATTTCACATTGCGACCGGCATAAATACTTTCCAATTCAAGTTTATCATAAAAATCTTCAAGTTTAGGAATAATCCCGACAATTTCATAGCGGTTATAATAACCGATATAGATAGTAAATCCGAAAATAACCAGCAAAATAGTACAAACCAGCATCACTGGTGTAAAAAATACATGAATTTTACGCCATATCCGGCCGCAAATTCCGCCTCGATCGGCATGATAATTACTGAATAAACCTTTAGTGTCTTCCGATAAGCGGTCAAACATCGCATTAATATCGTCTTGCGTTTCCTCTAAAGCGGCTGCCGGACGAATCAATTGTGATTTAACCTGATTTTCAACTTCCAATTCTTTTAAATCTTTAGGATAGACAGTCCATATATGGCCGCATTCGGCACATTTGAATTTTTTACCTTCAAACGGTATACGATTATTGATAACGTTATATACGGAACTGCATTTCGGACAACTTATTAACATATCAACCTCTTTTTTTTCCAATATATTCGAAAAATATGTATATGCAACG
>CAMVHF010000044.1 GCA_947167235.1 uncultured Alphaproteobacteria bacterium | reverse complement strand
TTATCATATTTTGTATCGCGATAGCTCATGGCCCAACCGGCTTCAACCAAAGCTTCGTTTAATGATTGGTCGCCTACAAAACATTCGCATAACTCGCGGCCGTAGCGATCTTTTTGAGGCAAACAGTCACAATTAATATCATTATCTGCTACAAATTCCGCAATAAAATTCCGAGCTTCTTTTCCGCAGGCGTATTCCTCGCCCGATGCGGTAAAACATGTTTGTATCAGTTCCGGCGCATCTATACCGTCAAGACGAATCCGACGTTCGCCGTCTTCGAGCGAATCGCCGTCAGCGACCTTCATCTGCGCGGCTGACAAACCCGCCGCACAACATAATATAAGCGTCAAAAACAAGTATTTCATCAGCAAAATTTCTCCTTAAAAACATTGTAATCCGCATTTTTTTTGCGTGCAAGCGTAATTTATTTACTTTTCATTCATATAATCTTGTTATGTTATGCTAAAGATATCTGTAAACTAGTTTAAAGGTAATGCAATGTTGAAAAAATCAGGAATCCTTTCCGTTATATGCTTATCGCTGATGAGTTGCGGTACCATGTGGGGCGAACCGGCTTATGATCCGGATCAGATTTGGCAAGCTCAATCTCGCCAGCCGGAAATTAAAATGCCGACTTCAATCGTTTTCTGTCGCGCCAAACAATGTGCGCCGACCAAACTTTCCATGTCAAAAGAATTTATTTACAATACCCTTTTGCACATGTTTGACAGCAATGCTCGTGAAAAGGCGTTGATTTGTGCCGGTAATCCGAACACACACGCCTGCACGGAGGATTTTATTTCACTTCCGGTTACGGTAGGCGTTACGCCGGCATATATGTATGTTGATGATGTAAAAATCAGTGACGTTTCAGTTAATCAACAAAACACTATGGCTTTGAATTTGATGCTTAACTGGAATGTGACTTATAACGGTCAGACACCGACCTGTCGCCCGAGCAAAACACTTTTGTATGCTAAAAATGTCAACAATATCATTATGGAAGATGACGGTTATTCATGCAAAATGACAACCATCGGCACAACGACCATTAAAACGATGTTTGCAATTGATTATATCGATATGGACTACGGTTATATCGGAGGTTTTTACTCCATCGGTTTATCCGGTCCGGCATACGGCGGCGGTTCGGGATATATGATTTTGAGATTGCCTAAAGATATATCCGTTGATTCTAAGGATTATTCGGTTGCAACCTCTGCCGGTGTTATGAGCTATAAACAAGCCGCTCAAGCTTTTGATAAAGATCTGCCGACTCCAAAGGCGGTTCCGCAAACCGACGGACCTGTTCCTAATGTTGATACAATTATTCGTTACAACCATCCGGCTCAATCTTACGATACGGCTAAAAAAGAAGCCGCCAAGAAAAAAGAAATGGAGGCTAAAGCTGTCGATTTCGGCGGAGCGAAGGTTTTCCCTATTCCGGCTAAAGTAGACAAAAAATAAAAACATTTTATTAGATTAATCTATTGTTTTATATAAATCACCGCATTTTCCTGCGGTGATTTTTTTGTATAAAAATATTGCTATTTATAAATATTTGTGCTAGAATAAAACCGTTCATCTACGAATTATAGATACAATTGTGCAAACAATTAGGAAAAGAACTGCTTTATGCGGTTTAATCTTTTCGCAGGTGATTTTTTTGTGATTCATTCCGAAGTCCGTAGCGTTACATGCAGACCGAGGATCTCTACCCATTAAAATCATACATAACCCAGCAAACTAACAAAAACTTTAGAAATATGAAAAACTTCGAGTTCACCAAGTTCTTCGTGACAATTTTCGTGGCAATTTTTGCAGCCACCGGTATTTTAACCCTTAATTCCTGCCAGGAGGACGAACAAGCTCAGGCTCGTGTTGCTATGATGGCGGACACAACCGAAGTATTCTTGGGCTACGCACATGAGTCTTCGCTTACTCATCGCCTCGACACCGTTCGCCGCACTGTCGTTTCAGACGAGATGGAGGCTCTCCTCAAGGTCTGGCAGACTGAGGATGGAGAGAGATCTCATCTGATGTACAACAACACGGCTAACCCCGTGTTTAATGCAAAAAGCCTTCTTCGCTATGAGGAGTACAGTATCACCGAAGATCAGCTTAATCCCAAGGTGATTGCCACATGGCTTGCTCGTTCGAGCAAGGACAATATGGAAATCGATACTCTGTACGTTGATTTTGCTGACGGCCAGCGGGATTCTATTCCTATGGACATCACAAGTTTCGAAACAGAGGTCGGCGGTCATCCGTACTATCATGGCACGGTAACTGTCGTCGATGCTAAGTTTGTATCTTTAACAAACTATCCTATCGAAACCCGTGCTACCCGAGCCGGTGTTCGTCGCGCACCTTACGTTGCCAAGTCTGTTAACACTGAGTATAAGGCTCTTGTAACTCTCAAGGAAAAGAACGTACATGGTGACGGTATATCACCCAAGACTTTCGATGTTCCCGTTTATGCTTATGCCATCCGTCATATCATGAAGGATGATGCCATTTCAAAGATAACCGTGGAAAACAAGAACAGAGTGGTGCTGACCGACTCGACCGAGCGTTGCTCGTTTGATAAGGTTACAACATTCGAGTCGGGTGATGTAACCCGTGAGAGCATCCAGATCGAGCTGAAGCGTGAATTCAAAGGTATCGACACCTACGAGAAAACTGTGTCTAACTTTGATTTCAGTTTCAACAGGTCGAAGGGTATCGCTAAGGGCACCGATGCTGCCGTCCGCGAGGATGGTAAGTGGCTGGTCAGCGGACGTACCGATCGTTATGCGGCTACCATCACCAATGGTGTGGCTGCAGACATGATCACTACCGACTATTCTCTCTATCATGAGCGTGCCGTTTATACTGACGGCGACTTTGTTGTAGAGTTTGGTTATGAGGACGTTCGTTGCAATGAGCTGGAGACGACTGTCAATAAAATCGAATCCAACGAGGCCGGCAAATCTAAGGCTTTGGAGCATAACAAGATCCAGACCGTTTATATCGGTCATCCGCAGGATCTGGCTGAAGATGTCATTCTCGTAATGACTTCTAAGCTTGTGACCGGTTATGAAATTGCTAACCCTCTTCTGAAGGTTTACAATGACTCCGTGGTTGCTACTCTGGACTTCATCACGAAGTTCTCTGACGGCACCAAGGATACCGAGCACGAACGTTTCAGCGCTCCTCGTTCTTTGGTTTGCACGACCGACTGGTCTTCGACGCAGATTGCTGCCACACAGACAACAGACGAGACTATAGCTATCACAACAACTTCTTCAAACGATAAGAAGCAGGGCTACTGGAAGTTCACTGAACAGACACGCCGCCTTGATAACTATGCTCATCTGTCTGACGACTCAAAGCAGCACAACAGCTGGACGGCTATCGTTCCCAACAGCATCAGCTATACGCGTGAGGGTAAGACACATGACTTTGGCGTGTTGGCATTCGCTGCTACGCATGTTAAGGCTACATTAGTGTCTACCGGTAAGACTTCAGGTGGTGAGTCCTATAAGTACACCGAGGAAATCAAGGTGCGCTATCAGGACAACAACCAGAATATTACCGCTCCCGGCAAGCTGCTGGTTAACGGTTCTGAGATTCGCGGTTATGAAATCCGTGACAAAAAGCTTGTGGTTGACAATGATAAGGTTACAGCCAGTTTGACTTTCGTTACCGTCTTTATGAACGGTACCGAGGACAAGGACCCTGTCTCTAAGACATTCCCGCGTTCATTAAAGCTCAATACCAACTGGACCGCTATCGAGACCGCCACAGCAAATCAGACTACCGGACAGCCGACGGTTACAAAGACCGGCTCACAGTCTAAGACCGATAACGAGTGGAAGTGGAATGAGGAAACTCGCTCTATCACAACGGTTGCAACTCTGGCTTCTTCGAAGCAGAATAACAACTGGACGAGCGTTGATCCGAATAACATTGTTTTCACCCGCAACGGACAAATGGTCGATTTCGGTACTCTCTCATTCAATGCCGTTTACGTCAATGCCACGACTGTTCTTAAGAACAAGACCGGCCTTGTTGAAACCTATGATTACGCCAATACTATCAGCGTTAACTTTGGCGACAACATGCAGACAACTACGGCTCCAGGTACCATCCGCATCGAAAGGGCTAAGGAAGTTACCGGTCATGAAATTCGTGATGCCAAGATGGTTATCTCGGATAATGACGTGACTTGCAGCCTGACCTTTGTGACGCTTTGGAACGACGGTACGGAAACAACCGAGGCCGTTAACAAGTCCTTCCCGCGTACGCTGAACCCGTATACGAACTGGACCGCCAATGCTAACAATGGTAACGAGCAGACCGGTGCCGCCGCCATTGAAGATTTTGTGAAGAAGAACATGACCGAAGGTAATTGGAGCTACGTTCGTGAAGAGCGTGACATCATTACCAAGGTGACTCTCTCCGGTTCAACCAAGGAAAACGGTTGGACTTCTGTTGAGCCTAACAGCATCGTTTACACCCGCGAGGGTAAAACACATGCCTTCGGTGAGATTAATTTCAATGCCAAGGAAGACGGTCACAGCGCCGTTTTGGGTAACTCTTCCGCTACGCTTGACGTTTACAATTATACCGATAAGCTGACCGTGACTTTTGGTTCTAACACCAAGTCATCAACAGCTCCCGGTACCATCAACGTTAAGAAGGAAATTGTTCCCGTCGGCTATGAGATTGTCAATCAGAAGTTAGACGTTCAGCAGAACGGTGTGACGGCCAGCCTTGACTTTGTTACAAAGTTCTCGGACGGCACCAGCACCAGCGAAAAGATGCAGAAGTTTTTCGCAAGACGTTTTGAAGTTATTACCAACTGGAATTCTGTTGAGACCAGCAACTCTCAGAGCACCGGCGCCGCAACAGTGACGCTTAACAACTCGGAGAACAAGAAGGATGGTGACTGGAGCTACGTTAATGAAACACGCAGCATCAGCACAACCGCCACCCTCGCCGGTTCTACGCAGAAGAACGGTTGGCAGTCAGTTGACCCGAACGCTATCACCTTCACCAAGAACGGCAAGACCTATTCGTTCCAGACCTTAAGCTTCAATGCTTCTGAGACCGGTGCGAACGTCTCCAAGACCAGTGAGGATGATGACAAGACTGTTTATTCCTACAAGGATAACATCTCTGTTATGTTCGGTGGCAACCAGTTTGCCAGCTCGGCTCCCGGTAAGATTACGGTTAATAAGCCTTGGGATTCCGATTTCCCGAAGGAGTGGGGTAAGTTTGTTGCTTGCAAATTTACCGTTGCCCCCGACGAAAACCGCAAGACCTGGGTTTATACTTGGAGTATGCACTTCGAGCACGGCACATTACCTGTCGTTGTTCGTAAGAGCGCTTCCGAGGCCGAAATCAACCAGAGCTACTTCACTTCTGAGACCGATTCTCGTTTGAACGGCGGTTATTATCTCAAGTCTAAGAAGGCTTGGGTGAACACCATCGCAGATAACGGAACCGATTGGATGGAGTGGCTGAACACCGCGAACCAGAATCAGGGTAACATGGCGTATTCGACTGCTACCGCTTGGGGCTGGGATAACGGTGCTCAGACGGGTGGACATCCTTCTGTCTTCACAAATCGTTTCACTGCCAAGATTACCAATGGTGGTCTGGTGCTGACGATTTACAAGGAAGGCAAGGAGTTTGCCAGCTATAAGGCCGGTAAGTAAAAGCACCTGCGTAACTATACAAAAACAGCGCCCCTCTTCTTGAGGGACGCTGTTTTTTTTATCTTTTGTTTTTTCTTATAATAAAGTCCGCACCTTTTGATATATCTCATCGGCTGATAATTTACCAAACACCGTACGTTCTACTTTTAATTTATGCCATATTTCAGGGAGAACTTTCGGCGCATTGATAATCTGCACGCTAAAATTCTCGGCCAGCATTTCTTTCCAATTATCCGCTGTCAGCAAACATACATCTCCGGCTCCCAAAAACGGCAGGCCTAATTTTTCAACCACCGGCAAATGCGTCACAAAATGATAATAGAAAACATCATCACTTGTATTTTGCAACAACGAATTTAAGAACTTCTGCACAGTATATTTCGGCGCATCTTCATCCAAAAATTCGGTTTCAATTATATGCAAGCAACCTAATCCCAATGCCTCAAAACGAGCTGTTTCCACCGCGCGCGCCAAAGGCGAATGATAAACCGTTTCACAAGAAGGTAAAATATTTGCCAACATTCTTCCGGTTTGATAGGCAACCAGCATATCTTCACGCTCGATTGCCGTATCAAAGCCGTAGTGTTCGTGTCGACCTATGGTTATGTATACTTTATTTTGCATCTTTCGGCTTTTTGATAAGTGAAAGCAGCATACCGCCGGCCAATAAACCGACCGTTACGGCCAGAGATTGCCATTCTTTAACCTCAATTCCGAATTCCGGTAAAAAGATTTTAATACCGATAAAGATTAGAATAATCGAAATTGCCGGCTTCAAATAAGCAAACTTACTGATGATTGCGGCCAGTAAAAAGTACAAAGCACGCAAGCCGAGAATGGCAAAAATATTACTGGTATATACAACATAAATATCGGTTGTAACCAAGAAAATCGCCGGAATACTGTCGAGGGCAAACACAACATCCATTGTTTCGATAATCAGCAGCGCCAAAAACAGCGGTGTCATAAAATGCTTACCCTTTTGCTTAATAAAGAAATGCTCGCCGTGGATTTTCGGCGTAACATGAAAGACCTTTGAAAAATACTGATATATTTTACTGTCTTTAATATCATTTTCTTCATCATCTTTGGTAAGCAGCATTTTGGTACCGGTATAAACCAAAAACAGTGAAAACAGATACAAAATCCAATGGAATCGTAAAACCAGTGCATCGCCGACACCTATCAGTAAACCGCGCATTACAAGGGCACCCAAAATACCCCAGAATAAAACGCGATGCTGATATTTTGACGGCACACCGAGGGCTGCAAATATCATCGACATTACAAAAATATTATCCATCGACAAGCTCTTTTCGAGCAAATAGCCGGTAAAATAATCCATACCTTTTTCCGGACCGTCTTCCAGCCACACAAAACCGCCGAATATAAGCGCTACGGCAATATAAGCTATACAAATCCATAAGGTGTGCCAAAAATGAGGTTCTTCGTTTTTACGGTTAAACCAAAATAAATCGGCTGCCAGCAATAAGACGACGACAATGCCGAAAATCGTCCATAAGGCGACAGGTGATAAATGTTCATGCACAGAAAAAAGAGATGTTAAAAATTCCATTATTTTTCTTCCAAATTCCAAGTTGTTTTAATTATTTCATCAATATCGGTATATTGAGGCTTCCAGTCAAGTATTTTTTGAGCCTTTTCGTACGTTGCCACAATTACCGACGGATCACCGGCGCGACGCGGTGCAAAATCGTAATTGACTTTTCGTCCCGTCACACGTTCGGTCGATTGTATAATTTCTAAAACCGACGTCCCCTTACCGGTACCCAAATTGATAATGTGCGATTGCGAATCCTGCATCAATTTTTTAATGGCAGCAACATGCGCACGTCCTAAATCCTCAACATGGATATAGTCGCGAACACAGGTTCCGTCCGGTGTATCGTAGTCATTACCGAAAACATTGAGAATTTCACGTTTTCCGGTCACGACTTCCATCACGATCGGCAACAGATTTTGCGGATTTTGCTCTTTTCCTCTGATACTGCCGTCTGCGGCATAACCGACCGCGTTAAAATAACGCAGTGCAATATAGTGAAAATCTTTCAAGCGGCTGTACCAATCCATTACGCGTTCGATTTCAATCTTAGTGAAGCCGTAAAAACTGAGCGGATTTAACGGGTGATTTTCATCAATCGGTAAATACTGAGGCATACCGTAAGAAGCCGCCGTCGAAGAAAAAACAATATTTTTGACGCCGTTATTAATCATTGCGTTAAAAATGTTGATTGAACCGTTTAGATTATTACGGGCATATTTTTGCGGATTTTCCATCGACTCACCGACGGCTTTTTTAGCGGCCAAATGTACCACCGCATCAAAACCCTTGGCCATAACATCATTCAATTTTGCTTCATCTAAAATATTGCCTTCAATAAATCCGGCTTTTGCAAGTAAATTGCAACGCTGACCTGTCGATAAATTATCAAAAACCGTCACGGCAAAGTTTTCTTGCAACAAAGCCTTAACAACATGACTGCCGATATAGCCGGCACCGCCGATAACCAATACTTTAGATTGAGCCATTTTTTTTCCTTATAAATTTTATACCCGTTATCCACAAGATAAAAAATATTTCGCTAAACTTTCTTATGGTTTTAATTATAACTAACATAAATTAAAAAATTATATATGCAAGGATAAAAAATGGACAAACCGGACGTCACGAAACTGCCGAAAAATATTGAGGCAGAACAAGCTTTGTTGGGCGCATTGCTCGCTAACAACCGCGCCTATGAAAAAATTGCGGATATCTTAAAACCGGCATATTTTGCCGACTCGACGCACCAAAAAATCTACGCGGCCATTGCTAAACTGCTCGGTAACAATCATACGGCCGATGTTATTACGTTGCGCGATTATTTTAATCAAGAAGGCACATTGGATCAGGTCGGCGGTTTTCCTTATTTGGTCAAATTGGCCGAAAGTGCCTCTCCTTTAACCAATGTCGAACATTATGCACAATTTATTTACGATAAATATCTGCGTCGCGAATTAATCGGTACGGGTTATGAAATCGTCAACAGTGCCATGACCGAAAGTTTAGATAATACCGCACTTGATCAAATAGCCGAAGCCGAAAAATCCTTGTATAATCTGGCCGATCAGGGAAATACCCAAGGCGGATTTGTAGACTTTTCCGTAGCTTTAAATTCATCGCTGAGCAACATCGAGCAAGCCTACCAGAAAGAAGGTCGAATCTCGGGTATCCCGACAGGTTTAACCCAACTTGATTACAAAATCGGCGGCTTAAATCCGTCGGAGCTGATTATTATCGCCGGTCGTCCGGCTATGGGTAAAACCGCGTTAGGCACCAACATTGCCTATAATGTTGCCGAATTTCTTTCGCGCGATAAAGATACGCCGCCGGAGAATCGCGGTGTAGCCTTCTTTTCACTTGAAATGTCATGCGAAGAACTGGCAGCCCGTGTGCTGTCTACCGTAACACAGACTTCAAGCCATCGTATGCGTACCGGTAATCTTGATGAGGCCGAATTTACCCGAATTGCCGCCGCCGTGCGCGAACTTGAAAATATTCCGCTCTATATTGATGATACACCGGGAGCCAGCATTAACTCCATTCGCGCCCGTGCGCGTCGTTTAAAACGCAGTAAAGGACTGGGGTTAATTGTTATCGATTATATTCAACTTATCGGCGGTACCGGTGATAAAAAGAGCGAAGGTAACCGTGTACAGGAAGTTTCGGAAATTTCCCGCGGTTTAAAAATCTTAGCCAAAGAATTAAAAATACCGGTTATTGCCCTATCCCAATTAAACCGTAGTGTCGAATCGCGTGAAGACAAGCAACCGCAAATGTCCGACTTGCGTGAATCGGGTTCTATCGAGCAAGATGCCGATATCGTTATGTTTGTGTTCCGTGAAAACTACTACATTCATAACGCCGAACCGAAGCAAGGCGAAAACGAATCGGCTGAAGCTTTTGCCAAAAAACACGCCGAATGGGAAATCAGAGATCGTCAAACCGCCAATCTGGCCGAAGTTATTATCGGTAAACAACGTCATGGTCCGACAGGTCCGGTCAAACTCTATTGGAACGGTGAATTTACTCAGTTCGGTAATTTGGCCGAAGACGATAAATTGCCGGAAAGACACGGATAATAGCTATGACCGAAGATTTTGACATAGAAGAGGATTTTAATCCGCAAGACAGAGTCGATGCTTTTGACAAGCTCGAGCCGGAATTCTGGAAGCACAAAAAACTTGATGAGATGTCCGCCGAAGAATGGGAAGCCTTATGCGACGGCTGCGGTAAATGTTGCCTCAATAAGCTCGAAATCAAAGGTCGCGTTTATTTTACCAACGCTTATTGCCGCTTTTTGGACTGCGATAATTGTTTATGCAAAATCTACCCGCACCGCTTTGAAGTTGTACCGGACTGTCGCAGTATCGATTTAAACGCTGTGCGCGAACATCCGAGATGGTTACCGAAAACCTGTGCTTATCTTTTGTTAGATAACGGTTACGATTTGCCGGCCTGGCATCCGCTGATTACCCGTAAAGCGAATAGTGTACACCAAGCTAAAATGTCATTAAAAGGTCGCAAACTCACCAACGAATCAAAGGTAAAAGACTATGAAGATCACATTGTTGACTGGCAAGACCTTTGATATCAGCGAAGCTTTTGATTTTGATATAAAAATCGTTCAATCATCGTCAAGCCGCAAATTGATTTTGCGCATAGATAATAAAGAGCGAATCCCCGTTTTATCGGTTCCGAAATATTGCAGCCGTAAGCGCGCCATAGATTTTGTTAACGAAAACATGGACTGGATTATTAATACTCTCGGACGCTTACCGCAAATCAGGCAATTTACCGACGGAGATAAAATCTTGCTGTTCGGACAGGAAGTTACCGTCCGCCACAATGCCGAAGCACGACGCGGTGTATGGTTGGAAGATAATACATTATATGTGTCGGGTGCACCGGAATTCTTGCATCGCCGCGTGCGTGATTATATCAAAAAGCGTGCTGCCGAAGAATTTTATAAAAAATCCGCCGAGCTGGCCGGTCGAATCGGCTGCAAATTAAACGGTGTCAGTATTAAAGATACTAAATCACGTTGGGGAAGCTGTTCATCTCTCAACCACATCAATTACAGTTGGCGTATTGCCTTAGCGCCGCAGTATGTTATTGATTACTTAATGGCTCACGAAGTTTCGCACCTTTTGCACCAAGACCACTCCGAATCCTTTTGGAAATGCGTTGCCGAGTTATATCCGAACTGGAAAGAAGGACGTGATTGGCTGAAAAAGCACAGCAAAAATCTTTATATTTATCAGTAAGAGTGTCATATTTTCCCTATTTTATATTTATTCTCAAGCCAAAGGCGATTTAATATGTCTTTTTTACGATCAACCGAAACACTGAAACAGACGGGGATAGCGTACCATAAGTTAACGAAACGTAAATAAAGACGGGCACTTTCGCATAAAAAAGTGCTTGACTAATCCTTTTTATAGTTCTAAAGTTAGGGCGTTACTATACGAAAGTATATTGTTGTTCAACAAGTAATAAAGGAAAAAACTTATGAAAAAATTTTTGTTATTAGCCGGTGTGGCTTGCTTATTGAGCGCTAATGCGCAAGCCGGTGTTTCTCAATATGTATCCGGTAAATTGTCTTATGACTTCAACAAAGTTAAAATGAAAGCTTCTGGTGGTGATGAAGTTGCTCATGCTAAATTAAACAAAGTTTTGGTTGGCTCTACACACGTTGCTTACGGTGTTCGTGCCGGCTATGTTCGTGGCGAAGTTGAATTGAACAATTCTCGTGACGTTAAACGTAACTGGGTTAAAGATGAAGGTATTGAATTAGATCACTTCAGACTTTACAAGCACTCTTTCATGGCAAATGCTTACTTTGATTATTTGACATGCACACCGTGGACACCGTATGTTGGTGCCGGTTTGGGTGTTGCTTACTTGAAAGCTGACTTTGGCGAAGTTGCTAAGTCTGTTTACAATTTGGGTTGGCAAGTTATGGGTGGTTTAACCTATGACATCAATTCTAACTGGACCTTGGATTTAGGTTACCGTTATGCTGACTTGGGTCGTGTTCGTAAAAACTTCGGCGACGGCGAAGTTGTCAAAGTTTCTGCTCGCGATCATGAAATCATGTTCGGTGTTAGATACGAATTCTAATCGGCTGAATAGCAGATTAATTAAAAAGAGGCATCAAGCGGTGCCTCTTTTTTTTGCGTATTGTTACAATTCGTAATTTTTTGTGTGTTGCACCGACCTTAAAAACGATGTATTTTTCATATCAGTTGAAACAATTTTAATAAGGACAATGAAATATGACAAATAAACCTAGTGACCCGATTTATCTTTTTGACTGCAAAACCACGCAACAAAAAATCGGTCAGGAAAAATTTTTAGAATCTTTCAAAACTATTTTGAACCACGGCGGTTACTGCCAAGGTCCGGAAACCAAAGAACTGGATCAAAAACTCGCTGAATACTGCGGCTCTAAATACTGCTCGACCAACGGTTCGGGTACCGATGCCTTAACTTTGGGTTTGATGGCTTGGGGCGTTAAACCGGGTGATGCCGTATTCGTTTCTTCGTTTACATTCGTTGCTTCGGCCGAAGCTCCGGTTATTTTGGGTGCTACCCCGATTTTCGTAGATTCTGATCCGGATACCTACAATATGGACCCTGAAGATTTGAAACGTGCGATTGCACAAGTTAAAGCCGAAGGTAAATTAAACTTGAAAGCCGTTGTTGCCGTTGATATTTTCGGTTCTCCGGCCAACTATGATGAAATTATGAAAATTGCTCATGAAAACGGCATGAAAGTTATGGCTGATTCGTGCCAAAGCTTCGGTTCGGTATACCATGGCAAAAAAGCCGGTTCAATTGCCGATATGACCGCAACTTCTTTCTACCCGACAAAGCCTCTCGGCGGTTATGGTGACGGCGGTGCAACATTCTGCAGAACCGAAGAAGAAAATGCTTTGGTTCAATCTTGCCGCGTTCACGGTATGAGCCCTGAAGACCACTATGATAACGTTCGTTTGGGCATGACAGGTCGTATGAACTCTTTCCAAGGTGCCGTTTTATTGTTGAAA
>CAMVHF010000043.1 GCA_947167235.1 uncultured Alphaproteobacteria bacterium | reverse complement strand
ATATCGTGAAAAAGAGTTCAAATTTAAAAATCGCACTAACCTACGCTCGAGCCCTTTATGAAAGTTCCGATACTTCAAAGGATCTTGATATTTGCTATAAAAGTTGTGCTGCTTTGAAAAAGATATTGCCGAGCTGTATCGATGATTTTACGGCCTTAAATAACCCGCTTTGGAATATGCAAAAGAAACTCGATATTATCGAAACGCTGGGGCAGAAATTTGATTTACCCCATAATATCATCAACACCTTAAAGATTTTGGTGCAAAACCGTAAGATAGATGTATTACCGGAAGTCATTAATCAATTTATGACTCTTTATCATAATGCACACAATATTGCCGAGATTGATGTCACATCGGTCGTTCCGTTAACCAAAGAGCAAGATTCGTTACTTACCCGCAAATTAGCAACCATTTTTTCCAAAGACGTCATTATTAATTATTCGACGAATCCGCAAATTATCGGCGGCTTGGTCATTAAATACGGTACGCATTTTATAGATGCTTCCGTTCGCAGCAAATTGAATGCTTTAGAAAAATTTATGAAAGGAAAACAATAATGCCTGTACAAGCAGATGAGATTTCATCCCTTTTAAAAGAAAAAATCGCCGAGTTCGATTTAACAACCGACATGTCTGAAGTCGGTCGCGTTTTGTCGGTCGGTGACGGTATCGTCCGCGTCTACGGCTTGGATAAAGTACAGCTCAACGAAATGGTAGAATTTCCGAACGGCATTATAGGTATGGCCTTAAACTTGGAAGAAGATACCGTCAGTGTCGTTTTATTCGGTGATGATGAAGGCATTAAGGAAGGCGATATTGTTAAAAGAACCGGCAAAATCGTCAGTGTGCCGGTCGGCAAAGGTTTGCTCGGTCGCGTGGTAGATGCCTTGGGTAATCCGATTGACGGTCTGGGTGCCGTTACTGCCGAAAAATACAGCAATGCCGAAATTAAGGCTTTAGGTATTATCGCCAGACGCAGCGTTCATGAACCGGTACAGACAGGCTTAAAGGTTATTGATTCTCTTATCCCGATCGGGCGCGGCCAACGTGAATTGATCATCGGTGACAGACAAACCGGTAAAACCTCAATTATCATGGATACCATCATTAATCAAAAACGTATTAATGATGCCGCTAAAAGCGATAAAGAAAAATTGTTCTGTATTTATGTTGCCATCGGTCAAAAGCGTTCATCGGTGGCACAAGTGGTCGAGACATTACGCAAACATGGTGCCATGGATTATACCATTGTCGTTGCCGCCACGGCTTCCGAAGCGGCACCGCTGCAATTTTTGGCACCGTATGCCGGCACGGCCATGGGCGAATATTTCCGTGACAACGGAATGCACGCCGTCATCTTTTACGATGACTTATCCAAACAAGCTGTTGCTTACCGACAAATGTCTTTGTTGATTCGCCGTCCGCCGGGACGTGAAGCGTATCCGGGCGACGTATTCTATCTGCACTCACGTTTGTTGGAACGTGCCGCAAAATTGGATGATAAATACGGTTCCGGTTCTTTAACCGCCATGCCGGTTATCGAAACGCAGGCCGGCGATGTTTCAGCCTACATTCCGACCAATGTTATTTCAATTACCGACGGACAAATCTTCTTGGAGACAAACCTGTTTTATCAGGGTGTTCGTCCGGCAGTCAATGTCGGCATTTCGGTTTCGCGTGTCGGATCAGCCGCACAAATTAAAGCCATGAAACAGGTTTCAGGTTCGATTAAACTCGATCTGGCACAATATCGTGAAATGGCTGCCTTCTCGCAGTTTGCTTCCGATTTGGATAAATCAACCCGTTATTTATTGGATAAAGGCGCAAAATTAACCGAATTATTAAAACAACCTGTCCATCAACCGATGGCTACCGAAGATGAAATTGTTTCCATTTTCTCGGGTGTTCACGGTTATTTACGCAAAATAAATCTGAATAATATTAAAGATTTTGAAAAGACCGGCTTGGAAAAATTGCATGCCGAACATCCGGAATATTTCGATGAAATACGCGAAAAACGCATTATTTCACCGGAACTGGAAGAAAAGCTTAAAGCTTTTTACGAGGACTTTGTTAACAGCTACACTCAAAAGCAGGAAAAGGCGGCATAATGGCTCAACTCAAAGAATTACGCACCCGTATTGAAGCAATCAAATCAACGCAGAAAATAACTTCGGCGATGAAAATGATTGCCGCAGCCCGTTTGCGTAAAGTCCAAATTTTGGTTGATAAAAATGTCGGATATGCCGATAATTTGCGTCGCTCGGCGTTGCGCGTGTTAACCGAAATTGAAAACGAAGAAAAAAGTAAGAATATTCAGTATGTACGCCCGCTCTTTTTGAGAGAAGTGCAGAATCCGCAAAATTACGAACTGTATGTTTTATCATCCGATCGCGGCTTGTGCGGCGCATACAATACCAATATTGCCAAGAAAGCAACAACACGGATTAAGCAACTTTTGAAAGCCGGTAAAAATGTCAATGTCATCTGCATCGGCAAAAAAGCTTACCGGACTTTACAGCGTACATTTGCCGGTACACCGGCCAAAATTTCGAATCTGCAAGTTGATGTCAAAGATATATCGTATGCCGAACAAGCGGTTAAAATAGTCCATACACTGATTCAAAAATTTGAGCGCAAAGAATTTGATGTATGCGAATTTGTATACGCCAATTTTATAACGGCTTTATCTCGTATTTTTGAATGTGAGCGCGTTTTTCCGCTTAATCTGAATACGGAGAATTTGTCGGAGGAAGAACGCAATAAATTGCTGTTTGCCGGCGAAGCGAGTTATGAATATATGCCGGATAAAATGACGGTTTTAACCGATATTTTGCCGATTTTGTTTACCGATACGGTTTTTCAGATTATCGTCAATGCAGCGGCTTCCGAACACAGTGCGCGTATGAGTTCCATGGACAGTGCCACCCGTAACGCAAAAAAAATGATCAGCGAGCTCACTTTGAAATATAACAGTTTAAGACAATCGGCCATTACCACCGAGCTTATTGAAATTATAGCCGGTGCCGAAGCTATTTAGAATACAGGAGTAATTTATGACAAATACACAGCAAAAAACATTACATTCCACAGGTCATATCAATCAGGTATTAGGCGCCGTTGTCGACGTCAAATTCGATAATGAACAGGAATTACCCGATATTCTGACGGCTCTTGAGTGTGATAACAACGGTCATCGCTTGGTTTTGGAAGTCGAACAACATTTGGGTGATTGTGTGGTTCGTTGCATTGCATTGGATTCCACCGACGGTTTAACCCGCGGTTTGGAAGTCAGAAACACCGGCGAGCCGATTAAAGTTCCGGTCGGACGTAACTTGCTCGGACGTATCGTTAATGTTTTGGGTGAACCGATTGATGAACGCGGCAATATCGGCGAGTCAATGTATATGCCGATCCACCGCGATGCCCCTAAATTTACCGAACAATCCACCAAAGAAGAAATTTTGGTGACGGGTATCAAGGTTATCGATTTATTGGAACCGTACAGCAAAGGCGGTAAAATCGGTCTGTTCGGCGGTGCCGGCGTCGGCAAAACCGTTTTGATTATGGAATTAATTAACAATATCGCCAAAGGTCACGGCGGTTATTCGGTATTTACCGGTGTGGGCGAACGTACCCGTGAAGGTAATGATTTATACCACGAAATGATTGAATCCGGCGTTATCGACTTGAACGGCGATAATTCTAAGACCGTATTGGTTTACGGTCAGATGAATGAACCGCCGGGAGCTCGTGCCCGTGTGGCTTTAACCGGCTTAACCGAAGCCGAATATTTCAGAGATCAGGAACATCAAGATGTTTTACTCTTTATCGATAATATTTTCCGTTTCACACAAGCCGGTTCCGAAGTGTCGGCCCTGCTCGGTCGTATTCCGTCGGCAGTGGGCTACCAACCGACTTTAGGTACCGATATGGGCGCCATGCAAGAACGAATTACTTCGACCAAAGACGGTTCGATTACCTCGGTACAAGCTGTCTATGTACCGGCCGATGACTTAACCGATCCGGCACCGGCAACCACCTTTGCCCACTTGGATGCCACAACGGTATTATCGCGTAAGATTTCCGAATTGGGTATTTATCCGGCCGTTGATCCGCTCGATTCAACCAGCCGCGCCTTAAATCCGGATATTGCCGGTCAAGAACATTACGAAACGGCTCGCCGTGTTCAGGAAATTTTACAAAAATACAATTCATTGCAAGACATTATCGCCATTTTAGGTATGGATGAACTTTCGGAAGATGATCGCATGGTCGTTTCACGCGCCCGCAAAATTCAGAGATTTTTATCGCAGCCGTTCCACGTTGCCGAAGTATTTACCGGTTTGAAAGGTGTCTATGTCAATTTGGAAGATACGATTAAGGGCTTTAAGGGTATTTTAGACGGCTTATACGATGATTTACCGGAAAATGCCTTTTATATGGTCGGAACTATTGAAGATGCCATTGCTAAAGCCGAACAAATGAAAGAGAAAAATTAATGGCTAAAAACGTCAAATTAGAAATTTACACGCCCGAAAAAACAGCACTGAGCCGAAACATCTATCGTGTTGTGCTGCCGTATGGCAATACCAATTTGACCATTATTGAAAATCGCGCCCCGACCTCTCTGGTATTGCATGCCGGCGCATTACAAATACTTGATGAAAACAACCAAATTGAAGACTTGTATTTTATAGACGGCGGCGTCGTTGATGTTGCACAAAATGTTTGCAAAATCTCGGTTCGTCATATTTTGCATCGGCATAACATAAGTGTTGAGCACGCTCTTGAATTAAAACAACAAGAACCGCAAAATGCAAAATTTTACCAGATGATTGCCGACTACATAAGCGCTTTTGAATAAACAAAGGATTAATATGATTAAATGTATCGGTCTTGTGGGAGACAGTATTGCCCATGGTTTTTACGATGAGCAAAATCTCGGCTGGTTTACCCGCTTGGGACAAATGATTTTAGCCGAACATTCCGGCGAATATGTTTTTAACAATATGTCGCAAGCCGGTGATACGATCGCCGATGCCGTTCATCGTTCCCTTTATGAAGTTCTGTCGCGCCATTTTGATTTAATCATTGTTAATATCGGCATTAATGATTTGCGGCGTCGTAAAGACAGCGACTTGCAACTCGATTTTTCAGAAGGACGTCGTATGGAATATTGGCGTCAATTAATTGAAATATTGCAAAAAACAGGTGCCAAGATTGTTGTTACCGATTTAATACCTGTCATCGAAAACCGCTATCACGAACAAGCCACATTACTCCGTCGCAACAGTGATGTCGAGCGTTATAATCAGCAAATCAAAGAATTATGCGCTCAGTATGATATTACATTTTTTGAACGCTATCCCGATTGGATAAACCAAGATATCGAAGCTCTTTATAAAGATGCACTGCACCCGAATGCGCAAGGCCATCAATTAATGGCTCAACAAATTTTTGACTTTTTAAGAAACCAAAAGTTGTTATGATATTATCAGAATCGGTAGTATTTTTTTCGAATCTGGCCGACGCGGAGTCGGTTTCAAAGATTCAATATGTTAGCGATAATTGTTAATTTTTTGCATCACCTCAGTCTGATTTTTTATCGTTTTCTTAAAATAAATATTTAGGTGAGCTTGACGGCCTAACTATATGAAATTATATACAATTTAAATAAGGTGTGTATAAAAAATAAATACTATATATTGTTTGTTTACTTTTTGTTAACCCTATATGTAGTAAAACTTACAACAGTGACACATTTAACAGGGAGAACCACAATGACAGTTATTAATTTTGAAAATATTGCTTTATCCGATGCCGAAAGACAACCTTGCGAAGTATGGACCAGAGTTATGGGTTACCATCGTCCGGTTTCTGAATTTAATAAAGGCAAAAAATCGGAATACTACTCCCGTAAATGCTTTGTTGAAGAAAAGGCTACCAGTCACTTGGATATGTGCGATGAAGCTTGCTCTTGCGCTGCCGAGTAATCATTAAAGTATCATTCAAGGCCTCTCAATTGAGAGGCCTTTATTTTTATAAGCAATCAAAAATCCCCTTTCCTATCTTGCATTTATAAAATTATTTTCCTATATAATTTTTATAAGGAGTGTGAGTAATATGAACTTAGATAAATACACAGAAAAAAGTCAGGGATTTTTGCAGGATTCCGAAAAAATCGCCAGCCAACATAATCATCAGTTTATTACGCCGGCTCACCTGCTGAGGGCAATGCTGTCCGAACCGAAAGGTATGGTGGCTAATTTATTGTCGCAAGCAGGAGCAAATGTCAATAACATGCTGACAGCGATTGATGCCGATCTTAAAAAATTACCGTCTGTTGAAGGACAGACCGTTCAGTTGAGCGTATCGCAAGATCTGATGAAGGTTCTTTCCAATGCCGAACAAATGGCAACCAAGGCCAAAGATACTTATGTTTCGGTCGAACGCTTACTGCAAGCAGCACTGTTAAATAAATCTTATGGTGTTGATTTGCAAAAGCTCAACGCGGCCATCAACAACATGCGTCAGGGACGAACAGCCGATTCGGCAAGTGCTGAAGATAATTTTCAAGCCTTAAAACGCTATGCCATCGATTATACCGAACGTGCCGCACAGGGTAAAATTGATCCGATTATCGGCCGTGATGAAGAAATTCGCCGCACGATACAGGTATTGTCACGCCGTACCAAAAATAATCCGATTTTAATCGGTGAGCCGGGTGTCGGTAAAACAGCCATCGTCGAAGGTTTGGCTCAGCGTATCATCAACGGCGACGTACCGAGTACTTTAGCTCATAAAAAACTGATGGCTCTGGATATGGGGGCCTTAATTGCCGGCGCTAAATTCCGCGGTGAATTCGAAGTTTTGCAAGAAGTTCAAAGTTCTAACGGCAGCATCGTTCTTTTTATTGATGAAATGCACACTGTTGTCGGAGCCGGTGCAAGCGAAGGTTCAATGGATGCCTCAAATCTGTTAAAACCGGCGCTTGCTCGCGGTGAATTACATTGTATCGGCGCCACAACCTTAAAAGAATACCAAAAATACATCGAAAAAGATGCGGCATTTGCTCGGCGTTTTCAGCCGGTTTATGTCGGCGAAACCGATGTCAATGATACGGTTTCAATTTTGCGCGGTATTAAAGAAAAATATGAATTGCACCATGGTGTTCATATTTCCGATGCGGCTCTGGTTGCTGCCGCCACTTTATCAAACCGGTATATAAGCGATCGTTTTTTACCGGATAAAGCCATCGACTTGGTTGATGAAGCCGCCAGCAAGCTTAAAATGGCAATTGATTCCAAACCGGAAGAACTTGATGAAATCGATCGTCGGTTAATCCAGCTTAAAATCGAGCGCGAAGCTTTGCGTAAAGAAACCGACGAGGCTTCACTTGAGCGTTTGGCTAAATTGGAAGTTGAAATTGATAAACTGGAACATCTATCGGCCGAAAAAACCGAACAATGGAATCAGCATAAGAGCAGCTTAAACGAAGCCAACAGCCTGCGTGAACAAATCGACAATGCTAAAATCGAAGCCGAAAAGGCTCTGCGCAGCGGCGAATTTGAACGTGCCGGACAACTGCAATATCGTGATATTCCGGAGTTAGAAAAGCGTTTAAGTTCGTTGCAGGTTGACAGCAACACTCAAAATAATGATATCGAAACCGTCACACCGGATATGATTGCTTCGGTCGTTTCAAAATGGACCGGCATTCCTGTTGATAAACTTGTCGGCAGCGAGCGTGACAAACTTATTAATTTGGAAAAGAATTTAGCTCGACGTGTTGTCGGTCAAGATTCGGCTTTAAAATCCGTTGCCAATGCCGTACGGCGTTCTCGTGCCGGATTGAAAGATCCGAATCGACCTATCGGTTCATTTCTGTTTTTAGGTCCGACCGGTGTCGGTAAAACCGAACTGGCCAAAGCTTTAGCCGAATTTTTGTTTGACGAAGAAAATGCCTATATCCGAATCGATATGTCCGAATATATGGAAAAGCACTCGGTTGCCCGTTTAATCGGTGCACCTCCGGGGTATGTCGGATACGATGAGGGTGGTATTTTAACCGAAGCCGTTCGCCGTCGTCCGTATCAGGTTATTTTGTTCGACGAGGTCGAAAAAGCACATCCGGATGTTTTCAATTTGCTGTTGCAAGTGCTGGATGAAGGACATCTGACTGACGGTAAAGGTCGTACGGTTGATTTCAAGAATACCTTTATCATTCTGACATCAAACCTTGTAACCGGTGGCGAAAAGCAAGAAATGATGGACATTCTTAAATCGTTCTTTAAGCCGGAATTTTTAAACCGTCTGGACGAGATTATCGCCTTTAAGCCGTTACAAAAAGAGGATATTCGTAAAATTGTCGATATTCAAATTGCTCGTCTGCAATCTCGTTTGAATGAACGACACATCAAACTGCACTTGAACGATTCGGCAAAAGATTGGCTGGCCGAAAACGGATACAGCGCCGAATTCGGTGCCA
Source organism: uncultured Alphaproteobacteria bacterium (assembly GCA_947167235.1). Classification (GTDB taxonomy): domain Bacteria; phylum Pseudomonadota; class Alphaproteobacteria; order RF32; family CAG-239; genus RUG410. The sequence continues at coordinate 4,327 of CAMVHF010000043.1, read as the reverse complement.
GACCGTTGAAACGCCTGATTGTTCAAGAAATTGAAAATCCGCTGGCTCTGAAACTGTTAAACGGTGATATAGCCGATAATCAGACTGTTGATATTTATGCAACCGATGACGGATTGGATATCAAGAAGCAAACCAAGTTATTATTCAACTAAAAAAAAGCTCTCTTCGGAGAGCTTTTTTTTTATTTTCAGCGAATGTTTTCCATGTTCTTTCTGGCTTGCATGGCTAATATTTGCTTATTGCCACCGCCTTGTGCTTTTTGATGTAATTCATTAATGGTTTTATTAATAAGTCTTTGTTCCTTCGGCGTGCGTACACCGTCTTGATCACAATCTCTGACCACGGCCAATAAGCCGGCAATTCGGTCATAAGCTTCCTGATTGGTTTCACTGTTTCTGGTCAGCGGTGCCAATCCGACTTCAATAAACGAGCTGCAATCTCTGCTCAACTGCGGATTCAATTCAAAATCCGGATTGATTACACTGCGCATATCACCCAAATACTTTACATCCTTAAACATTTCATCAACGCGGCGCAGATATTCCTGATATGCTTCTTTGGTATTTTCAATGTGATCGCTGACAAACGAAGAATTTCCGACCATCATATAACTGTGCTCGGTCATCGAGGCAATGGACTTTGAATACGGGGAATTTTCCACATTAAAAGTTTCCATCCATTTGTCAAAAATAAACTTACCGGTATGTTGCTTTTGCGATTCGCCGAAAGTTTGATTTTTCAAATCATTCTGTAAAGCCAGTGTATCAACTTCGCAGTTTATCGGTGCAAAATGAGATGTATTACCGTCTTTAGTATATTGTTCCAAAGCGCGACCGGCTTGTGTCATGGTTGCCTTAACTTCAATCAGACAATGTAATCTTGCCAAATATTGAGCCGGTAAATTCGGAATAAACAGATTTTTTTCAAAATCATCTCTATGCGATTCTTCGTGTTCACGAATACTTTCAACAAAATCTTTATCTGTCACTTCCTTATATATCAAATTAACTAAACTATCGGCTTCTTGTTCGCTACATTTAGTCTTTTCCATAATACTTGCGATGGCTGCTTCTTTACCTTGCATTGTCACATGATGAATGAAAATCCGATTATCTTCAGAAGAAAATTCGGCATACGAACACCCGCCTTCACGCAAAGCATCATCAATACCTATGCTGTCGTTTACATATTCGGTCGGTTTAGAAAAACGTTCGGCTTGATCGGCCATATATTCTTCAGCGATTCTGCTATAATCCATATCATCCGGAAGAAGCAGAAATCCGGAATTAGCCGTTTCAACCCCGAATGTATTATCAGTCGGATCATAGCGGATATCAAAGCCGGTTTGATGAATATTACTTTTGATTGCTCTTTCCAAACTGTCTTTTCTAAGCTGTTCTTGCTGCAATTTTGCCTGTTCGGCGCTTTGTTGCATGGCATCTTTTAACGAAATTGTGTTTTCCGAATCCGTATTTTCGGGATTTTGAGCAATTGATGTTTCAGTATTTGGCTTTTGCGGTTCAATATCGGACGAATGAGGTGCATTCGGCGCACTTACTTTCAGCGGTGCCGCTAAAGTTGCCGCAGTATTCAGTTTAATAAGTAAGCTGTTGATTCGATCTTTTACACTCATAACATAATCCTTATATTTACCGGCAATATTGCCTCAGAGTTCCGGTCCGACGGATGTAAATGTATAACGACCGGTTTTTTGGATATTGAGTTTTTTCTCGATACGTTTTTCTTTTTCATATTGTTTACGCACCACTTTTGACATTTTATCGGCGCGCTTATTAAAGTACGAAAGTACCGTACCGTCATGACAATGCCCTTTTACCCAAAACAGAGTACTGCCGAGCTCGGCCATACTTTGCTGAATGGATTCGACCAATGTTCTTTCGGTTTCACGAAAATTGCCGTTGCGGATGGCATTGATAGCATAAGATGAATCGGTAAAAATAACAACTTTGTGGTCGGTTTTATCTCTGACAAAATCCAGTGCATATAAAATCGCAGTCAATTCTGCGGTATTGTTATCGCCTTTTTCGATAACCATACCTTTTTTGTACACTTCTTTGTCACGAGAATTTGTCGCAACAAAGGCTATTCCGGATATGCTCCCGCGAGAACTGGCATCAGTATATACACGCATTGACCACCTCTTTGATGTTGTTCCTATACTCTATTATACAATTTTATGTCTAAAAAAATCAAGATTTTTTTTATAATATATCAACATTTATGCTTAGCTTGACATTTTATGTTTTTCATTTAAATTGACTTCGTATTTTAAGGAGATTTTATGGTAAATATCATCACACCTGCCGAGGCAGTACGATTTTTTAAAAACGGTCAAACCGTCATGGTTGGCGGCTTTCTGAATTGCGGCGTACCGAATTTGGTTATGGATGAACTTGTCAAAACACCGCTGAGCGATTTTACACTTATATCCAATGATACGGGCGAAGCCGGTAAAAATCGCGGCCAATTAATTCGCGCCGGCAAAATAAAAAAAGCTATCGTATCGCATATCGGTACTAATTCGGAAACGGTACAATTATTCAGCGAAGGCAAAATAGAAGTTGATTTGCAACCGCAAGGCTCTTTAGCCGAGCGAATTCGAGCCGACGGAGCCGGGTTAGGCGGTTTCTTAACGCCGGTCGGCTTGAATACCGAAGTTGAAAAAGGCAAACAAAAAATTACCGTCGACGGCAAAACTTATTTATTAGAGACACCTTTACATGCCGATATTGCACTTGTTTATGCCACTTACGCCGATAAATTCGGTAATTTGGCTTTTCATGGTTCGACGCGCAATTTTAATGTTCTTATGCCGATGGCGGCCGATATTGTTATTGTTGAAGCCGAACACATTACCGATGAACCGATATCGCCGGATAATGTGGTTGTTCCGGGTATTTTTGTGGATTATCTGATCAACGGAGGCGCTGATGGAACTGACTAAAGAACAAACGCAAGAGATTATTGCCCGTCGTGTTGCCCGAGAATTTCATAACGGCGATGTTGTAACGCTCGGCATCGGTTTGCCGACCAAGGCAGTCAGCTATTTACCGCAAGACATCAAAATTATCGTTCAGTCTGAAAACGGTGTTTTAGGCGTCGGTGCCTACCAAACCGATGAAACGCGTGATAAACATGTCATCAATGCCGGCGGATTTGGGGTTACCGTTAATCCGGGCGGTTGTTTTGTCGACAGTTCCATGTCATTTGCCATGATGCGTGGTGGACATATCGATATAACGGTTTTAGGTGCATTGCAAGTCGACGCGGAAGGCAATTTGGCCAATTGGAGTATTCCGGGCAAATTTACCCCCGGCATGGGCGGTGCCATGGATTTGGTTGTCGGCACTAAAAAACTGATTATCGCTATGGAACATACGGCCAAAGGCGCACCGAAAATATTAAAAAGATGCACTCTTCCGCTGACCGTTGCCCATAAGGTCGATATGATTATAACCGAAAAAGGCGTCTTTGAAATTGCAAATAATGGCTTGATTCTACGCGAAATCAGCCCGTATTCGTCCTTAGAAGATATTAAAAATACCACCGATGCCGATTTTATTGTAAATTTAGTCTAAACTGTTATTTTTTTGTTGAAATTAGACAAAATATGTATTATACTGTACATAATATAATATTATAAGGAGAATGAAGATGAGCAGTTTAACCTACGGAGAATTGATTTCTGATACGGAATTAACACCTAAAAAGGCTCAGACATATTTTGTAAACATCAACACAATGTCTGATGAAGAAATGAAGGCGGCAGCCAAAGAAATCTTAACTCAAAGACCTACTGTGGCTGCATTGGCGGATATCAATATGAGTCCGGAAGATATTAAAGATTTTATCACTTATGTTCAAGAACGTCCGAACGAAATGCGTCATGTTATCACTTACGGCTATACGGGATTCAATAACAGTGATTTGCTTAATGATAGCAATGGTAAAATAGACGGTGTTGAAAATTTGGTTCTTCGCGGTTTTTTGCGTAACAAGTTAGGTCCAGCCGTTGACCGCTTTAATAAAGAACAGGCTAAAGCTCATCCGGAACCGCAAAAACAAGGATTTTTCCAAAAGGCCTCCGAATGCGTCTCGAAAACTGTCAGAAGAGCAATGTTCGGTCCGGCCAGAACAATCGGCACAGGTGAATTTGATAACGTCAAAACATCTTATGGTATGAGCAATAACAATCAAAACAACAAATCACCTCGAAAGGGAGATTATACTTTATAATGCCAAATATGAAGTAAAAAGAAACCCCCGCGTAAAACGCGGGGTTCTTCATATGCGGCTATAAGCCTTT
>CAMVHF010000042.1 GCA_947167235.1 uncultured Alphaproteobacteria bacterium | reverse complement strand
ACCTTCGACAATGATTAATCGGTTGTTAGGACCTTTGGTTCGGAAGCCGACAGGAGTTTCAACTCTTTCGATAATAAGAGTAACAACCGGACGCTGTGTCATATTCAACGCTTTTTCACCTAAATCGATATAGGTGAAAATATCATCATGCCATACTCTTTCCGGTGCGATAACCACGTCATCCGGATTTGGAACATATATTTCTACGTCGAATCTGAATTTTGACGGATCCATCGGAATACTCTTCAGCCAGTCCTCCTTTAAACATCGCCGCGTAAAGGTGGCGTCCACCATCTTTTTGCTGTTCCCTTTTCCCAGAGCATTGACATGCCCTGAGCCGGAACCGGCGGCTATCTTCCCCGAGCTGCTACTGGGACTACCTCCCGATGTGCCGCCATTGTCGACAACATCAATATCTATAATTGAGTTTGTTAAGCGCTCGGTATTGATACCTTCACTTCTGACATAAAATACATATTTATTTCCCGAACGACCGAAAATAATGACGTTGGTATCAACACCGACAAGATTACCGCTTGCCGGATACAATAAAACCGTATTCGGTCCGGTAATATCACCTTGGAAAGATGAGGTATCACCGATATAAATATTCTCAATCAACTCCCATTCCGGAAAATTAATAAGCGTTAACATTGCTTCACGCAGACGAACCGGTAAAACCAAATCCGGTGTCCAATAGTATTTGGAATAAGCCGGCTTGCTTTGTCCTTCACCCAGATTCTGTAAAGGATCTTGCCAAGCACTCTGAGTCATACCTAAAGAGCTAAAACCCGCATAACCCATATTCATTTGGCCGTAGTTACCGTTTGACTGATTAGCCGATTGATCCATCGCACCTTCATCAACCAACTGAGCGTTGGCATTCACACTGAATAACACGCTGATTACAACCAATATCAATTTTTTTAAGCTCATTCTCATTTTGATATCCTTATCATTGTTCTTTTATTTGCTTTGTACCGTACGATACAACTTTGAATCCTACCGGATTTTTCAGACGTTCTTTATACTGTACTTTGCGGCGTATATACTGCACTCTCATGCTTGCACGATAGCGAACCGTCCGTGGGGTAGACATTGACGGCAGAAAATAATCAACCTTATATTCCACTTGCCAAACGCCCTCTTCAATTTCATTGACCGTAATAATTTTAACGTCACTGGTTAAGCCGTCATTTTTCATTTTTTTCATTAACTTGGCGCCGGTATTCTTCAAAAAGTCCTGATAGACGACACCGGACGACATTTCCTGCAAATCGCCGCCATCCTGCCAGCGTGATAACATCTCATCAATATCAGGCAATAACGTTGTTCTGAGCAAAATATATTGTCTGACAAACGTTTCCGTAATCGTCTTTTGAGCGCCCATATTCCGGCTGTACGGAATAATGTTATACACCTGTTCGCTTTTATCCGACAAAGTTAACAGATACGGTTCGACACGATATAACGGCAAAATATTCGAAACCGTCAACAGCAATAACAAATTACAACAAATACTGATAGCCGTCACAACCGCAAAAGCGCGTGCCGTCCACAAGTATCTTTTTTCACTGGCATTAACAACCAAACTTTCTTCACTGCGGTTAATATTACGCGTTGCCCGACGCGTTTCTTGACGCGGTTGCCCGTTGCCGATAAGTTTTTGTTGTGTATTATTTGCCCCCAGTTGATCAGCCATTATTTTTTTGCCTTATTATATTGTTTCCCAAAACCAATCAGGTACGTTTTTAATAACTTCTATTTGCATACAAGCACATGGTGATAATTTCAATTCATTGATATCCTTACCGATACCGACGGCTTCCGGTTCATAATATGAGCCGAACAGACTGCATGCAGATAAAATTAAAAACAAAACTAAAATTAATATCTTTTTACTCATTATTTCTATTCCCGTTTCATCTTCAATAGAATCGACCAAAGCCAAGGTATTTCCTTAACTTAGCGCAATTCGGCCAAGTTAAAAGATATACCTTTGCTTATTATACTAAAATAAAAAGATTAAAATAAATTAAACAAAACTAGTCTCTTATCTCGCTTTGGTTATATTTTACAACCGTAAAGCCCAACGGATTAATCAAACGCGCCCGAATAAGACGCCGTTGCGGAAAATATTTAGGCGTAACCGATGCTTTATAACGTTCGGTTTTCAGAGTCAAAGAACCTGAATTTCCGCGGCTTTGAGATAAGTTAAAAATCGTAAATCTGACTGACCATGCCGGACTGTTTTCGCTTTCTTTGCCTATTTCATCAATACGCACTTCGCTGGAATACTTACTGTCATACATTCTTTGAATGGAATTCATATTCTGCCCGACAAAGTTCACATAAACTTCCGGTGTGGACATGTATTGCACAATACCGCCAGGTCCCCACCGCGTTCTCATTTCTCTTTCATCATTTACGACCGTATTTCTGAGAATAACATATTGTTTTATAAACATTTCCGTAAATTGTCTGAATGACGGCATTTTTTTCGTAATCGGCTCATAACGAACCATTCGGGAAGATTCGTCTTGGCGGATAATCAACAACGGCTCGATGATGATTTCCGGCGCCAAACGGAAAATCACCAGTGAAGAGCTAAGGAAAAATGATAATGATACGATAGCGCATAAAATAACCAAACGGGCAACCCATCTGAAATATACTTCTTTTGCCGAAGATGTTGCACTATCCTCATCGTTTACAAAATGTATTTCCGGGCCACGGGTACGCACCGGAGCGTTCCTGTCAACCAATAATACTTTTTTAACACCACTGTCCAGTTCTGCCAAATTTCACCTCTTTAATTTGTTTCCTGTTTATTGATATTTACATCAATATCCGTTTCAATCTCTTTAGCCTTTTGTTGAACCGATGCTTTATCTGTCTTGACCGTAGTCGGTTGTGGCGACATTCGATTAGCAACGGCACTTCTCTTGACATAAGATACACACAACGGCTCTTGCAGTTGCTCTATTTGTTTTTTATAGCTGTCTGAACCGCCCTCATCATATTCTTCACCCAGCGCATTGTTAGCACTGTTTTCTTCGATTTTCTTTTGAAGTTCAGCAAACTTGCCATCGTCTTTCAACGGATAATCTTCATCACCGTTAATTCTGACGACTTCTTCGCTGTCATATTCCAAAACTTTGACTTTGTGCTTTAATTTGGCTATTTTCTCTTTCATAAAGTCACTTGTCAAATTTTGAGGCATTCCATCAAATGATTTTCTAACCATATCCAGATACATGCCTTTCTGATCATCCAAAACTTTGGCCGCTGAGCTATAATCATCATCGTTAAGTAAAGAGAAATCATCGCCCATTTCGTATTCTGTTTCGTAGAATACGGCTGCTAAGCTGTCTTTAACTTCGACAACCTTTTCATTTAATTCGACCATTGAATCGGCAACTTTGGTTTCCAACTCGACAAAGTTTAAGTAATCGCCGAATTGGTTTTTATCAAAGAAGACTCTGTTACCGGAATTATATTTGAAGTCATCAGACGCAACTTCACCGACTTTTTCTGCCGTATCAATTCTATTGTACGCTATCAGAATTTCACGGTTAAATGTCAGACGATGCTTAATTTTATCCCATTGCGGAGTTGGCAGAATTGACGGCATTCCCGGTAATCCCGGAATAGGTAAAGTTGCTTTTTGAGCTTCGAATTTATCCGGAACATAGGCCAACAATTGTCCGAGCTCACTTGTATTTTCAATTGTTCCGGCAGCATCATTTTCGGCACCGTGCATATCATATGCGGATTCTTTATCCAGAATTTTTCCGGCTACAATATCAACCTTTGTACATTTCGGCATTTGGTAATAAGCGGCATCCGCCGGTGTGCCGGCACTGTATACAAATGTCTTATTTATATCAATGACTGTACCGTTATCCAGTTTGCATGGGAAAATACCGCCGCGAACCACCATTTTTTCAGGATCGCCTTCCGTACCTATGCCATCACTACCGGTATTGGTATTACCAAACAATTTTCCGAAGTCTATATCACGCTCAACATAGGCGTGATCGGCCAAAATGGCTTTCCATACATCCGGCAAATCAACGCCGCTGTTTCTGAAGCTCTCTTTGGTAATTATGATATTTTGATTGTTGTCCTGATGGTTGGTATCATAAACATATCTGTCTACATTACCGTAATCTTCAATATCAAAGTGGAACACTTCACGCAACGGAGCCGATGTAAAAGCAAGCGGTGTCTTAGGAGCGCGGAAATCGTCCTTTTTGTAGGTAATGCCGACAAAATATCTGTCATCCGGAACCGTACACTGGACATCATCGCAAATATCATGATATACAGAAACGGCATCTTTTAATAAGTCTTCTACATTCTCCAATTCCAACGCAGTTAACTTATCTACAATACCGCAACCGGCAATATCATTTACCGTTGTCCCGACAATTTTTTCTATCATACCATTGTGGGTTTGTAACAACTTGTCTGCAAATGTCGAATAATAGAGTTCTTCGCTTTCTTTCATCTGTTCAATAACGCCTTTGGTATCCTCCACGGTTTGCTTAGCGTACTCACGAACGCAAGTCATAGCCAAGTCTGCCAACGCCATAGGCTGACTTGTCGGACCGCCTGCCGAAACAATTGCAGCAACCATATCTTGTACCGTGGTGTCATTTTCGGCTTCTTCCATCAATTGATTAATATCCAGACGAGCTTGTTCTTCCAAATCACTGATAGCCAATACATAATTCTGACGCTTTGTCTCTAAATCTTTTTCTAATTGCGGAATCTCTACATCTCTGATATGATTCATTTGATCTTCTATGGCTTTAGGGTTAAGACCCTCACTTTCCATATAGGCCAGAACAGCTTTAGCCTCAGCCTCTGTATTCACCAGATTATCTTTCGTTTTATTGAAAGATTGGAACTGAGGTGATTTTTCTTTATCAACTTTTCTGCCGCTCTTAGCATACATATCATCGCCCATTTTTATTCCGTCTTCGGCCTGACCTTGAGCAGATTCTTTTTCTTCCAGTTTCGCCTGCTGATTATTATACATTCTGTTTGCGATACTGAGCGCTTGGGCTAATTCATCCACTTGTTTATATTTCTCTTCAATCTGTTGTTTCAGACTGTTAATTGTATTACGGAATTCAAGTTTTTTAGCACCTATATCAGCTTCATTAGCCTTAAATCTGTCGTCAATGGCATTTGATACCGGTATGGCCGCTGTCTTTGTTTTAAAATCATCAATAGTGCCTTGAGCCTCGGTACGCTGTTCTTCTTTAGTTTTAATAACTTCGCCCAACTCATTCTTAATATCTTCATACGGATACACGGCGTTAATAGCTGTTGCCGTAAGTGCCAATCTCTCGGCAAACGGTGTATATGTCAGATATTTTTCAATGTTTTCATATTTGTTATCAACATATTGGTCATAGAATTTCTTTTGATCGTTCCAAATAGGGAAACGCGAACTGGCCGAACCGAATGTCGGCGAAGAGCTCAATAAATCGTTTGAAATATCTTTAGCAACTTCGGCGCCGATTGCCCAATTCAACAAGGCGTTCTTACGCATTTCAAGCTCTTCTTCTTTCGCTTTAGCGTGATCTTTTTTATCATTTCCTTCTGTAGCGCCTTCCGGTGCGGAACCGCTTTTCACAGAAGCTAAGCTCGGCGTCGCGGCATCACCTTTACGACGATCATTCTGATCTCTGGCAACAACAGAGGAATTCGTATCATTTTTCTCTTCCTTTTGCGCCTTTTTCAGAGCCTTCTCGTACATTTTCTTAGGGGTTTGCGGCTCATTTTCTTCAGCTTCCTCATCTTCTTCATCGTTCTTATTCGACATAGAAACGGAACCTGCATTTTCAACAACTTCAATATTAACTTTTGAGGTGTATGAATCTTCTGAAGCTTCTTCCGTAGACACTTCGGTATAAGCATCGACTTCACTGGTTGCCTGATTATCTTTAACAGCCTGATACAAATTGACTAAATATCCGACAACCCCGCTGTTAAAACGAGTATCTGACAGGCTTTTGACATAACAACGATGCGCGCTGTCATCCGGACATACGATATCAAAATCCCCTTCACTTTGCAGTGTATCGCTCTCAACCATTTGTGCAGGTCTTTCCGTGCTATAATGGCAATATAGCTGACCTGTGCCATAATAATTACATGCTTTACCGAACCAACTTTGTGATACGTTTTGATAGTACGGCGCTAAATAATTTTGAACACACTTACCGGCTCTTTCCAAGCGAGCCACAACCTCATCATGATAACGCTCGGCGTCATCGTAGGCTTGAAATACTTTCTTAAATGCCGGCAAATTTTGCTTCATATTATGCATATTCATTGCCTGATTTAAGTTTTCTTCAACTTGAGCCAACTCTTCCATAATGGCAAATTCGGCATCTTTGCCATCGGTCGGAGATATCATTCCTTCAACCTTATCAACTTGAGAAAATCCGCCTACGACAATTTTTTCAGAAGATTGTAAACTTTTATCATATCGGCTGAATAACTCATCTTCTGCCGACATTTTATTATTTTGAATAACCGCTTTATCGGCATATACGCTAACCGATGAAATATGAATGGCTTTATTATTCAACAGCTGCGATTTTATTTGATCCGGCAACAAAGATGAATCTTTCTGACCTTCCGCTTCTTTACCGGTACCGTACGAGCTGTTTTCAACAGATCTGATGAATGCTATGTTGTCAATTGATCCGACGGCATCATATTGTGCCATCAATGCCATCAAGTATTCATTATATACCATAAATTGTTCATATAAACGGGTTGCCAAAACGGCATTGCGCCACAAGCACATTCTATCTTCTTTTTCCTGATCTTCCGAACTCCCCGTACCCGAACAGTCATCCAAACCCGTTTTGCGGCAGGCATCACTGATTGTCTGTAAGCCGCTGTCATCGGTTTGGTTGCCTGCCAACAAACATTGTTCAACATAGTTAAACTGCGTAATCAAGCCTAAATCACCGAAATCCTTGCCGCTTTGTGCTTTTTTACCTTCGAGCTCGGTTGCTTTATTGGTATTATCAATTTGCCCATACATTTTCTTAGCCATTTCAACGGAGGTAACATACGCCTCCAAAGCTGTATCCATTTTTAGCTGATCACTCTTCTTTTTATATGCGGCTCTGAGATTAGGCTTATCCGACGGGTATTCCAAAAACAGCGAAATAAAGCCTTTTTGAATGGATTTTTCGTCATCTACGTTTATGTTTTGTTTTTTGCATTCTTCAATTGTCATTGAAAAATCAACTTTTTTCTTTTGAGATTTCAATTTTGAAAACAGTGTATTACCCAAACCTAAAGCGTATGATTTAAGAGCCTGTTTCAATTTTGTAACATCCGTAACACTTTCAAGCTCTTTTTTGATTTGCGGTATTTGGTCAATATACGATAATGTCATCGGGATGTTTCCCGCAATACATTGAGCGCAAAACTGCGGAGAGAACGGAATCATCGGCGTGAGATCAGGCCATGCGAAGGCGTGAGCCTTTCCGACCAACAGAGAACATACCAATATCAACGATGTAATATATCTTATCTTTTTCATGTTGTCCTCCTAAAATCCCTTAAAATTGCTGATTGTTTCTCTGAGTTTCAACTTGGCCTTATTAAAATTCAGATCATTTTTAGTGAAAATATAGTTATCCAAATTGAATTTCGTCGGATCACTGGTGTAATCTCTTAACTTATACATGTTTGTCCATCTTTGCATATCTGCCGTTGCGCGATAGCGCAAACGAGCCAGCAACAAACCGGTTACACCGGCAGAAACCCGCCCGTTTTGTAAATCGGTGCAAATTTGCATTGTCTGTTGACCATCTATACCATCTGCCTTTCCGAGCGCGTCGGCACAGTTCTTTGAGCGATCGGAAGAACTCTCCATATCATTTAGCGTGTTTAAGTAAACTCGTGCCATATTCTTGACGGATTCGTAATATTCTTGACGACGAGCTTTAATGATTTTGGTCAGATTCTCACTTTCTTCCGTTTCATATTCACCTAAGAACAAGCGATACATATTCGTCGCATATACTTCTTGAACATCTTCGTCGTCTTGTGTCGGAAACAGATTGGCAACTTTTGCATTTAATGTTTTCAATAAATCAGCAGACATCTTTTGCGCACTGATATTCCCGATTTGTTCGCCTAATGTGGCTAACGATTTTTTATATTCTTCCAATTTTTCGTTTTCTAACGCATTTTGTGACATTGTTTCTCTGATTTGTCCTTGCATGTTTGCTATATTAATATCCAAATCATCCAGTTTAGCCTTTAAACTTTCATTTGTCGGATCTGCCAACAGAGCTTGATTTACCACATTACGTTCAGCTTCGAATTGCGATAACTCAATATGCATTTTCTCGGTTTTTGCAACCTTTGCTTTTTCAAGTGATACGGCATAATCATTGGCAAGCGCTGAGAGATTGGCTAAATCAAGCTTAAAATCACCCAGCTGAGATACCATGGCGTTCGACAACCCTTTTAAGCTGAGATCGCCGACATCGAATTGTCCTTGAGCTGCGTTTTTAACAATGTTTGAGGCTCTTTTGACAACAAGATCATTAAATAATGCGGCTCCTTCGGCTCCTAAAGCTTTGCGAATTTTACCATTAAGCTTTTCCATAACATCCGCATATTTTTGTTCTATTTTTTCTTTTACTTTTTGCACTTTTCGACCAAAGTCAGATATCTGTTCGGTAAAATCTAACTTTGAAACAGCCTCTGCTTTCGGTGTAATTATAACGAAAGAAAGAAGTACTGCTATGAATATTTTGCTGAATTTACTCTTCATAATTTTTCTCCTTCTTCGCTAAATTACTTTTTTCCGGATCTAAGATTCTTATAAGTATCGTATGTGCCTTTTGCACTATCTTTCAAAGTGTCATTATTCGCAGCGTTTTTGCCGATATCAACTATATTTCCGCCTTGACCGATAACATCCAGACCTGTGCTTACGGTTGCTCCCGCAGAGGTTGCCAGTGCGCCGGCGTTTCCTTGTCCTCCGGCTGTCAGTGCATTACCAAGGCCGCTGCTCACACCTGCGACAACACCTCCGGAATTACCGGCACCTGCGGCCGATGCTGCTCCGGCTGCCGCACTGCCGACGATATTTGCGCTTGTGCCTTTTCCGCCTGCGGCTAATCCGCTGCTGACGCCTTGACCGGCTGCATTAATCACACCGCTTAAATTACCGCTCGTAACAGCGTTTACAGTATTTCCGGCATTACCGGCAACTCCGGATAAAATACTACCTGTTGTTCCTTTACCGCTGGCTGTAAATACACCGCCGGCACCGGTTCCTAAAGCTGCGAGCGCTCCACCGGCGTTACCGTTTGCTCCTGCCGCTATAGCATTACTTAAACCGCCTGCAGAACTTCCTACAATTGATCCAGCTGTGCCTAGTCCACCTGCTGTTAAACCGCTGCTGACACCTTGACCGGCTGCCCCGAGAGCACTACCCCAGTTACCGCTTAAAGCCGAATTTAATGTACCACCGGCACTTCCGGCTACACCGCCGATGATATTACCGGCATTGCCACCGACTGCTCCGCCGACACCGCCGGCTGCTGATGTTAATGCACTACCCCAGTTACCGCTTAAGGCCGAATTTAATGTACCACCGGCACTTCCGGCTACACCGCCGATGATATTACCGGCATTGCCACCGACTGCTCCGCCGACACCGCCGGCTGCTGATGTTAATGCATTACCCCAGTTACCGCTTAAAGCTGAATTTAATGTACCACCGGCACTTCCGGCTACACTGCCGATAACATTACCGGCATTGCCGCCGATTGCTCCGCCGACACCACCGGTTGCCGATGTTAATGCATTACCCCAGTTACCGCTTAAGGCTGAATTTAATGTATTGCCGGCACTTCCGGCTACACCGCTAATAACATTACCGGCATTACCGCCGATTGCTCCGCCGACGCCACCGGCTGCTGATGTTAATGCACCGCCTAAGTTTCCGGATTTGACATTATCATAAACATTGGCAGCGGTTGTTGCACCCGCAGCAACTTTCCCGAGAGTGCTGATCGTTCCCTCATTAACGCCGAAATTACCGGCAAGTCCTGAAGCACTTCCCAACGCACCGCCTATATCACCTGACTTAGCTTGGTTCCATGTCTTCTTTACATCATCCAGTGTAAGGCCGCCGTTCGCGCCGCTTAAACCGGCCAGTAAACCGCCATCTTCCATTTCTTCAGGTTCTTTACCGAGAACATCTGCCAAATTATCAACCGGTTTCTGTGTAATCTTAGCCTCGCTGACTAGACCGATATAGCGGCTTTCAGAAGATAATACGTTAACCCATCTGTGATTGGCATCACGACTGATCTTTGCGTATCTTTCTTTTAGCATCGGAACTTGATCCTGCCCGGAGCCTTCAGCATCGTCGTCTTGTTCGCCCTCATCGGTTTTACCGGCCATTTTATTAGCAAGTCGACGACGATTAACTAAAGCATTTGCATATATGGTGGCAACATTTTCAACACGCAGGTTATTACTTCTTATATCTATGGCAACCGTATTTTGTACATCGTTGTTCATATCGGCCACTTTAATATACTTGGTCGCAATCGCTCCTTTCAATGCCGGTGTTACAAAATCGCCCAAATTAATTTTATCGGTAATTCCCGGCAAGGAGAAGCTATCCATCTTTGTATTAATAAATTCCAGTGCTTGTGTTTGCAGTGAAGATTTCAGCTGTCCACCGATTTCAGCCGCACGCGCTTTTAATGCACCAACAGTCTGTTCCTTCAGTTGATTTAATACATTACGATTTAAGCTCAGTTCTTGCAAATTAAGCTGCATACCCGTGTAGTCTTTGACCAATTTGTTGACTGTTTCCATATATGAGGAAATAGCATCCTGAATTGATGACAGCACGTCAATATCCGCTTTTGCACTACGAGGAAACAGAATTAATATTCCTGCGAATATTATCATAATCTTCTTTTTCATTTCCGTCTCCTTTCCCGTAGCATACTACTATAATACATTATAAGTCTGTATTTATTTATTCCAGTCATTGCAACTGATACTTAAACCATATTCACGTTTGGCTTGTGCACACGGCATATCACTCAATACCGTTGGTGCCGCCTGATTTAAGATATCAAGATATTCTTGAGCTTCAGCCTTCATTGAATCTGTTGCGGTACTATCATTTATGATATTGCGATATGCTTCCACAGCTTTCTTTAACTTATCCGGCGAAAGTTTCTTGGCTGCCGCTAAATTCTCTTGTGTTTTTTGGTATTTTTCTTCAGCATCAAGCGTACTTTGCATTATACATATACCGCCCTCACATGACCATTCTTTGCCATATTGGTCTGTGTGCTTTCCATCGGCACAAGCCACCGTCTTACCTTCGGCCGAACACTGACCGTTACCGACAAACGTACCTGCCGCAGCTGCGGTTTCTTTCTCCTTTTCCGAAGCATTGGCAGCTTCTTCAGCATCAAGCAAGCTCTTCAGCATACATATACCACCGTCACATACCCATTCTTTACCGTATTGATCTTTATATGTACCATTGGCACAAGCCACAGTTTTACCTCCGGATGAACATTGACCGTTACCGACAAATGTAATGGCAGAATCTGCTTCTTTCTCCGCGGCTTGTTGTTCGGCAACAGCAGCTCTTTCGGCTTCCTCTGCCGCCTCAGCTTCATCAGGATCGACACCACCGTCATCTATTTCTTCTTGATTTTTCAGCTCAGCTTCCGTTTGTACGGCGAAATCTGTATCCTCCGAAACATCACGCGAAGCTTTTTCAGCTTCTTTATTGACTTCGTCCACAACATCTTGATCAATTACCGACGGATCTACCGCCTCGAGAGCCTGAACGGCTTCAACAAACAATCTTGACGCATATAATTCGCGCAAACTGTTTATCACATCGGTTGTTACCGAGGTCGTATTACTTATAGCGGCACCATCTTCACGTTCCGTCTGTCCCTGACGGCTTTTATCGGCCATATCGTTCTGAACATCTTCATAATTGGCAACACTGGCAGACTTTGTTGTTGCTGTTGCAAACGCATCTAATGCAGCTCTTAAAACAAGTGCATTATAATCTTTAACACCATCGGCTCGCAGTGAAGCGTTGGCATTATTCATTGCTGCCAAATATCTGTTCAGACATTTATCCATCAAAGACGGATCGGCTAAAAATTGTTCAGCATTGGTTTTACAATAAATTGCCATAATATCCGGAACAATCTGACGACCGTTATAAACGCCCGTATAATTTACGTCATTTACATCTTCTTTACGTTCTTCCGCTGCTTTTTCCGCTTCGGCTTTTTTATCTTTTACTTTTTCAGCGGCAACATCTTGCTTTAAGGTTGCACCGGTCGTTTTCGATACATCATCGGTACCGGTTGTTGTTTTCTTCCCGCCGGAATCCGTAACTGTCGTCTTCGTATTTATTGTTTGTGCATTGACAGTTACCGGAATAGCGGTCAAGCATCCGGCTACGGCCAGCAAAGCTATCCTCTTTAACAAAGAAGCAACTTCAAATGTTTTCATGTATACGTCATTATTTTTCATAGCTTTGCTCCTTATTTATCTTGTGGTCCTTGATTTCGCGATTTAGTATTTCCGCCGGCACCTTTTGGTTTTACTGTAGCATTAAATGCATCGTATGTGCCTTTTGCACTATCTTTCAAAGTTTCATTATCCGCAGCATTCTTGCCGATATCAACTATATTTCCGCCTTGACCGATAACATCTAGACCGGTACCTACTGTCGCTCCCGCAGAAGTTGCCAGTGCGCCGGCATTTCCTTGACCTCCGGCCGTCAGTGCATTACCAAGGCCGCTGCCTACACCCGCAACAACGCCACCGGCATTACCGGCTCCTGCAGCTGATGCCGCTCCGGCGGTTGCACTGCCAATGATATTAGCACTCGTACCTTTTCCGCCTGCGGCTAATCCGCTGCTG
>CAMVHF010000041.1 GCA_947167235.1 uncultured Alphaproteobacteria bacterium | reverse complement strand
AAAGGCTTATAGCCGCATATGAAGAACCCCGCGTTTTACGCGGGGGTTTCTTTTTTAGAACGGAAGGATACTTAAAGATGATATTTAATAAAAAGTTATGTTTAATTGCTATTATTTTAACCATAACAGGATGCGCATCCATGTTTTCTGGGACAAAAGAAACCATTATAGTACAATCTGAAGACAGGGATGCAAAAATATTTATTGCTGATGAATATGCGGGAACAGGGGCTGGAGTTGCTACAATTTCAAAAAAGAAATTAGCTGACAACATCACTGTCAGAGCATCTAAAAAAGGATGTCGTGATTCAGTACGTCATATAGAAACAAAAATTGATGGTACAACATTTTTAGGCTGTTTTTTAGATTTTTGTGTTATATCGGTTGGTATCGTTGATTGGTTATCTACAGGTGCTATTCGTGAGGCGGTTCAAACAAATTATTTTATTACGCCAATTTGTGAATAACGACAATTTTATATCTATGATTGAACAAAGTTAATTATCTGATTAAAATTGTTATCTATAAGAATGTATCAATTTATAATGATTATAAATTTAGGGCGTTATAATAATAAATTTGTCGCATAATGTATATTATGTATAGTTTTATATATAATAACAATGTAATATCAATATATTAGCTATTATTATAGTATTGACGCACGGATTAACTGTTTGGTGTAGCTATGATGCGGATTATTAAATATCTGCTCTGTCGAACCGTTTTCGACGACTTTACCGTTTTGCATAACCATAATCCGATGAGAAATTGCCCGCACCGCACTCATATCATGTGAAATAAAAATATATGATAAATTGAATTTTTGTTGTAAGGTTTTTAACAGATTTATAATTTGCGCTTGCACTGTCACATCTAATGCCGATGTCGGCTCATCCAAAATCAAAACTTTTGGTCTGATGATTAAAGATCTGGCCAGTGCAATTCGTTGACGCTGCCCGCCGGAAAATTCATGCGGATATTTTGATAAGATATCCGGATTTAATTCAACTTCTCTTAATATCTGCAATACGCGCTCATGTTGTTCTTGGTCAGTTAAATTCGGATAATGAATATCTAAGCCTTCACGAATAATATCATAGATTTTCATACGCGGATTTAAAGAGTTATACGGATCTTGAAATACTATTTGTATATCTTTACAAAAGCCTTGTAAGTCTTTGTTTTCAAAACTGAATTTACCGCTATATTTAACCAAGTTGACAACCGACATGGCTAAAGTTGTTTTACCTGAGCCCGATTCACCGACAATACCGAGCGTTTCGCCCTCCGTTAAATCAAAATTAACATGGTCAACAGCCGTTAATTCTTCGGTAATTTTACCGAAAAAACTCTTTTTAAGCGGGAATTTTACGGCAATTTCTCTACCTGTCAGAATATTTTTATTTTCATTTTTATTTTGTAAATTCAAAGGTAAATTAGATGAAATTAATTTTTTAGTGTAATCATCTTGCGGGTTGTTGAAAATTTGTTCGGACGAACCGTATTCAACTAAATTTCCCTTATACATGACGGCAATATTATCGGCAATTTTATGCACTAAGCGAAGATTGTGGCTGATGAATATAATCGCCATATTCAGCTTTTTTTTCAAATCCAGCAATAAATCAATGATTTGTTCTTGAATTGTCACATCCAATGCCGTTGTCGGTTCATCGGCAATTAATATTTCCGGATTATTGGCAATTGCCATCGCAATCATCACTCTTTGTCGCTGACCTCCTGATAATTCAAAGGGATATGCGCTAATCTTAATCTCCGGTTCCGGAATCTTAACTGCGCGCAGAAGCTCTAAAGTTTTAGCTTTAACCTCTTCTTTTGACATGTTTTTTTGATGTAATTTCAGACTTTCGCCGATTTGTGCACCAATTTTGTGTAACGGATTTAACGAAGACATCGGTTCTTGGAAAATAAATGATATTTTATTGCCGCGAATATGCCGAAATTCGGCATCATTTAAGCCGATAAGCTCTTGTTTTTCAAATTTAATCGATGATTTATCATCATGATAAGCCTTCGGATACGGTAGTAATCCCAATACAGATAAGGCCGTGACCGACTTACCGGAGCCGGACTCGCCGACAATTCCGAGTATTTCCCCCTTCTCTAATTTCAGCGAAACGTTTTGAACCGCGACAAAATCTTCACCGCTGCGGCGTTTGAAGTAAACCGATAAATTTTTAATATCGAGTAAACTCATCAGTTATTTTTCCTTGCATCAAAAACATCACGAATACCCTCGCCTATAAATATAAGCATTGAGAGTAAACCGGCCAAAACCACGAATATACTGCAACCGATCCACGGTGCCTGCAAGTTATCCTTACCTTGACGCACTAAGTCCCCGAGTGACGGATAATCCGTCGGCAGACCTAACCCCAGAAAATCCAATGCACTCAACGAGGTTATCGATTCAGCCATAATAAACGGAATAAAGGTTATTGATGTCACTAAGGCATTCGGTAAAATATGACGAAACATTATCTTAAAATTACTGACGCCTAAAACTTTAGCCGCTTTTACAAATTCAAAATTTCGCAACCGTAAAAATTCGGCACGCACCATGCCGGTCAGTCCGGTCCATGAGAATAAAAGTAAAATCAGTAATAAGCTCCAAAATGTCGGTAAAAATACGCTGGCGATAATGATTAAAATAAAAAGTTGCGGTAAGGAATCCCAAATTTCAATAAATCTTTGAAAAATCAAGTCTGTTTTTCCGCCGAAATATCCTTGCAACGCACCGATGATAATTCCCAAAATCGAGGAAACCGTCGTCAACAAAAAGGCAAAAATAACCGACAAACGAATACCGTATAATAGTCTGGCAATAATATCTCGCCCCTCTTCATCCGTACCCAGCCAATGCGTTTTATCCGGAGCTGACGGTGTTGCGTGGCTTAAATAATAGTCAACGGTGTTAAACGAATATGGTATAACCGGTTTAATCATCCAGCCGTTTTTAGCTATATTTTCTTGAATGAGTTTATCATTATAATCGGCGGTTGTGGCAAAATCCCCACCCCAAAACGCATCCGTATATTCGGTAAATATTGGGAAATAAAACTTATCTTTATATTTTATTATCAATGGCTTATCATTAGCAATTAATTCTGAAAATAAAGATAGTACAAAAATAAGCATAAAGAGAAAAAGCGAATATTTCGCACGATTGTTTTTTAGAAATATATTGACCTTTTCTCTCCTGTTCATGTTTTTTACTTTTCGAATACCTGATCATTTAACTCTAAGTCATTCAAATCAAAATCATCAAGTCCGAAATCTTCAACCGTTTGATTTTGGGTTTTGATAATTCTGTTTTCGTCAAATACTTCACCGCCGTTTGCTTCAGCCCATTGTTGATACCATTTTTTGAATGTCGGCACCATATCTTTGGTTATATTGGCAGATAATCTGCTCAGCTTATAACTGATTTCCTGTAATATTTTTTGGTGCAAGTTAATTCTGGATTTATAGCATTGTTCGGACTTAAACATATATTCGGCCAAAATACCTTTGGTTGAACACAGCTTACTGTCAATCAACTCATCATCTTTCAGCTGATTATCATAAATCGCCATTGTTACCAGACGATTTCCGAAGAAATTATCTTTGGTATTTTCAATCGGGTGATTTTTGAAATCATTTACGCTGGAAACGCCCTGAATAACCATAACACTGTCGTGCCATAAGTCTTCTTTTTTTAAGTTTTCGACAAACTGTTCCAATTTACCGAATAAACAACGCGTTTGTTGTAAATATGAAGTTCGACGTTGTTCGGTATAATCATGCGAAATCCAAGGCAGACTTACCATATTCTGCCATTCATTACGCGGTTTTATACGGCAAAATTCATCATATATATACATATCGGCCGGCATATCGACAAATACAAAATAGGCTTGTTTACCGGTATCTTGTTTAATGTTATCCCATAAAACATCAAAAGTCATAATCGAATTAACGACATATAAGTTGTTATAATTGACACCGACCATCGGTATGGTATCGGCATCGACAAATATACTCAAGATATTGTATATGGTAGACATATTATTTACCAGATGCATACTTGACAGCCATTCCGTAAGCAAAATGGATATCTGTTCGGAAACATCATTCGTTTGATATAAATTGGTCGGACGATTAATTTTTTCAATACAGCGATTCACGTTATATTTGTGCTTTTTGTGGCACATATCAAAATCGCGGGATTTATACGCCGATATTTGAAATTTGTTCTTGTGGAAAATATCGTATAATTCGTTTTCCTTTAGGTTAATGTATTCATTTCTAAGATTATGAAAGCTCCAATAAGAAGATAACATTCGGGTATTCAAAAGGTAATCACTTATATCTTTTTTTGATGATAAATTGAAGCTTCTGACCATGTTTTCCAAATAATTTTCTTCAGTTGCATATGCGTGTGTATAGATTTTAAATTTATTTTTTTGTAAAAATCCCAACATAATCTTTTGCGTATTGGCGGCTTCCATGCCCGGAACCATAGATAAATACGGATACGATACCAAATTCGGAAACATAAAATATATAAAACGTTTTCTCTTTCCTTTATCCGGCTTTTGGGTGTTATGAGATTCCATAAAGTCATAACTGATGCCTTCCGGATTCATATAAGCCGTGTAAACGTGGAAAAACATTACCGCAGCCGCAATCACCGATAAAACTTTATACAGAATTTTATCTTGCGCCAATACAACAAAAATCAATCCGGATAATACAATACCTATAATGATGTATAAAGGTACTTCGTTATCTCCCAGACTTATTTTCTGTGAAATCTGCGAAAACTGTTTAAACAGAATATAAATAAACCCTAAAGAAAATAAAGCCGCGATCATATATTTAAGTATTTGAATTTTATTAACCAGATAAACAATCAAACATACAAAAATGGCTATACCGAATAAAATCCACGATACTTCCGGTACCGGGAATATTGAATTATCAAAAACTCTTACATTTCCGGAGCCGGCAAACAGTATCAAATCGGTCGCAATAAGAAAGAAAATAAACAGAAAAATCAAGATATTTTCTATTAAATTGACATTATACCCTGCCACTTTATTGCCGGATTGACCCTTGCGCGAAAAACGTCCGCTGATATCATGCTGCAACGGGGATACGGCTAATTGTTGATTGTCAGAGTATAAGTCATTCAGGGGCATATCAATTATCCAGTTTTTGTTTAACGAGTTTATTCACGATAGACGGATTGGCTTTACCTTGTGACATTTTTAAGGTCTGACCGACAAACCAGCCCATAAGATTGGTTTTACCGTTTTTGTAGGCTTCAACATTTGCCGGATTAGCTTTAATGACTTCATCAATGATTGCTTCGATAGCTCCCGTATCAGTGACTTGTTTTAAGCCTTTTTCCTCGACAATTTTTTCCGGATTTTCACCGGTTTCGCTCATAATTTCAAAAACATCTTTAGCAATCTTTCCCGAAATAACATCTTTGGTAATCAGTTCTACCAAAGCACCTAAATTTTCAGGCGTTACCGGACTGTTTTGAATATCCAAGTGCTTTTTATTAAGCATGGCAAAAAAGTCACTCATCATCCAGTTAGCCACTTTTTTGGCATCGTGACCGGCAGCAGCTTTTTCAAAGAAGTCTGCCGTTTCTTTGTTTTCGCAAATAACCATGGCATCGTATGGTGTCAGGCCCAAAGTTTCGATAAAGCGCTGTTTTTTGGCATCCGGCAATTCAATCATTTCGGCTTTGATGCCGTTGATATATTCATCGGTCAATACCAATGGCGGTAAATCCGGCTCCGGGAAATAACGATAGTCGTGCGCGAATTCTTTTTTGCGCATCATACGCGTCAAGCCCGTTGTCTGATCAAACTGGCGTGTTTCCTGTTCTACCGTGCCGCCGCTTTCGTAAGCTTCTATTTGTCTTTTTGCTTCATTTTCAATAGCTTGCATAACAAACTTAACACTGTTAACGTTTTTCATCTCACAACGTGTTCTAAGTTCATCCGAGCCGTACGGGCGAACCGATACATTAACATCGCAACGCATCGAACCTTCATCCATATTGCCGTCGCAAGTACCGAGATAGCGCAAAATTGAACGAAGCTTTCTTAAAAATGCTCCGGCTTCTTCCGGTGCTCTGAAATCCGGTTTGGTAACGATTTCCATTAAGCCCACCCCTGCTCTGTTCAAATCAATAAAGCTTTTGGTCGGACTTAAATCATGTATGGATTTACCGGCATCCTGCTCGATATGCATACGCTCGATACCTATATTTTTGGTCGAACCGTCACTTAAATCAACCGAAATAAAGCCTTCGCCGACAATCGGATAACGAAATTGAGTAATCTGATAATCGGTCGGCATATCGGCATAAAAGTAGTTTTTACGCGAAAATTCGGAATATTTATTAATGACTGCATTTAAGCCTAAGCCGGTTTTAACCGCCTGACGGACACATTCTTTGTTCAATGTCGGTAACATTCCCGGCATACCGGCATCGATAAACGATACATTAACGTTCGGATCATCGCCGAATTCGGTCGAAGCACCGCTGAAGATTTTGGATTTGGAAATAATCTGACAATGGATTTCCAAGCCGACAACGACTTCCCATTTACCTTTTGCTGTTTCAATACAATAAGCTGTCATTTTACTTCCTTTCAAACTTTGCATCAGCTTCAAGCTTTGCGGCTACATTAAAGATTGTACCTTCGTCAAACGGTTTACCGATAAGCTGCATACCAAACGGCAAACCATTTTCGGATAAGCCGATAGGTAAACTCATGGCCGGCAAACCGGCTAAGTTAACCGAAACGGTAAATACATCGTTCAAATACATATTAATCGGATCGGATAACATACTTTCATCTCCGATCGGAAATGCCGTAATCGGTGAAGTCGGCGTTAAAATAACGTCACATTCCTTAAATGCTTTCATAAAATCATCATGAATTAAACGACGCATTTTTTGCGCTTTAAGATAGTACGCATCATAGTAACCGGCAGATAAAACATAAGTTCCGATCATAATACGACGTCTGACTTCGGCTCCGAAACCTTGGGTACGGGTATTGATATACAAATCATCCAAATGTCCGTCACCTTGTGCACGGAAGCCGTAGCGAATACCGTCATAGCGGGCTAAATTTGAAGATGCTTCAGCCGGTGCTAACACATAATAGGTTGCTAAAGCATATTTTGTGTGCGGTAATGATATTTCTTTAACATTGGCACCGCGCGCTTTTAAGTACTCGGTTGCTTTATCCCAGTATGCCGCTATTTCCGGATTTAAGCCTTCCGGACGATATTCTTTCGGTAAACCGATCGTCAAACCTTTAATATCGCCGTTTAAAAAGCCTGTATAATCCGGCACGGCAATATCAACAGATGTTGAATCTTTAGCATCAAAACCGGACATACTTTGTAATAACAAAGCACAATCGCGGACATCTTGAGCAATCGGACCGGCCTGATCCAAAGATGATGCAAAAGCTACAATACCGTAACGCGAACAACGACCGTATGTCGGTTTAATACCCGTCAAACCGCAGAAGGCAGCCGGTTCACGAATAGAGCCGCCGGTATCCGTACCGGTAGCCGCCGAGCACATGTGTGCGGCAACGGCAGCGGCCGAACCGCCGGAAGAACCTCCCGGGACCAAATCTTTATCTTTACTCCACGGATTAATTGCCGGACCGAAATAACTGGTTTCATTACTGCCGCCCATAGCAAATTCATCTAAGTTTAATTTACCTAAAAATACGGCACCGTCATCCAACAAATGTTGCGTTACCGTAGACTCATAAGGCGGAATGAAATTATCTAAAATATGCGAAGCTGCGGTGGTGCGAATGTTTTTGGTACAGAATAAATCCTTTATTCCTAAAGGAATGCCTTCCAATGCACGATTAGTTCCGTTAGCATAGCGATAGTCGGAATCTTTGGCCTGATCAATTGCCTGATCGACACATTCGGTAATATAAGCGTTGTACTTACGACCTTCGTCCATTTTTTTGGCATAAGCAATAGTTAATTCCACTGCCGTAAAATCTTTCTTTTTTAACCCGTTTAATTGTTCATAAACCGTTAATTTGGTAATATCTGTCATCATCTTACTCCACAACTTTCGGTACGGCAAAATAACCGTATTCGGCGGCCGGCGCATTTTCCAAAACGGCTTGCGGTTGGTTACCTTCCGTTACTTCATCTTCACGCAGGTGCAAAGCGATATCATTGACCGAGATTAACGGCTCAACATTATCTGTATTCACTTCATTTAATTCTTCAATCCACGCTAAGATTTTGTTAAATTCATCTTTAGTTGCTTCTATTTTATCATTTTCAATTTTCAAACGTGAAAGAAAAGCAATTCTTCTCACGGTTTCGTTATCTATTGCCATTTATTTTCAGCCCTCTTTTTTTACATTTTTATATCAAACGGTAACAACACAGTATCATATTGTAATCGTTTGAAAAGTTTTAAATAACGGATATCAACATAGTTATCCGAAATAATTCTGTTAACCGAAACATTGCCTGTCAACAATAATTCATACAGTTTTTCACGAAAACTCTTTTCCTTCGGATAAACGGAAATCTTATAATTTTCATTATCTTTAATTCCGCCTTCTTTAATAGCGTGTCTGAAAGCTTCGGCATATCCGCCGTAAATATCGGCCAAACCGAGTTTAACGGCTTGATTTCCCGTCCACACTCGTCCTCGAGCTATTTGATCGATATCTTCTTTTAACCGTCTGTTTTTTACCACCTTTTCGGTAAAATCCTTATAAACTTCATCCAATGACGCATTAAAGATTTGTTTTTCACTTTCGGAAAACGGCTTATTAACACTTAAAATATCGGCATTATTTCCGACTTTTATGTTTTCCCAATTAATTCCGAGTTTATCCCATAAACCTTTCAAAACAAATTTTCCGCCCAAAACACCGATGGAACCGGTAATTGTAAATGGTTCGGTAATAATCACATCACCGGCCAATGATATAAAATAACCGCCGGAAGCTGCATAACCGCCTTGCGTTACAATAATCGGAATATGCTTTTCTTTTTTCAATTTTTTTAAGGCAAAATAAATTTCATCGGCCGCATTATAACTGCCTCCCGGACTGTTAATACGAACGATAAGCGCTTTTAAGTTTGCTGA
This sequence comes from uncultured Alphaproteobacteria bacterium, assembly GCA_947167235.1. Classification (GTDB taxonomy): domain Bacteria; phylum Pseudomonadota; class Alphaproteobacteria; order RF32; family CAG-239; genus RUG410. Next base: position 4,094 of record CAMVHF010000041.1, on the reverse strand, counting down.
CTGTTTTATGGTTTCGATATCGGCTATAACGCTGTCACTGCCGATAACATATTCACCGTCCAGATCCGTTGAACTTTTGCCGTCATTAATGATTCCGTTTAAGGTTAAAACGGCAATTTCAGGCAAATTACCTGTATTAGGACGCATTAAATCGGCATAATCAAAAATACCGACAAAGTTTTCTATACCGTTTTGTTTAAGCAGTTCTTCAACTTCCGATAAATACATCGTATCATCAATCAATTTTAATTTTATGCCTTGCTCGGCCGTTAAAGGCGCCTGATTGACAATATCATTGAAATCAGTATCCAAATGACGATTAAATGTGATACCGACATCCATAATATGTAACAGATTTTGAGCTAAAGCCTGCATATTTTCTTTATATGGTTGCGGCATTTTGTCGTCTGTAAACGATACCATGGCGTTTTTATATTCATGGCGCGAATAAAATTCGGGATTAACACCGATTTTATCAAGTACCTTTCGAGCAAACGGAATTTCTATATTTATACCTGTCAAACCGATGTAAGTGTGCGGCTGCATGTATATTTTATCAAAAAATGAGGCTAAGTAATATTCACGATTACCCTGCCCGAGCGGACCGAACCCTTTTGAATATACATAAGTTTTTTTACCGGTTTTCTTAAATTTGGAAATTGTTTGTGCTAACTCCTGAATTTGAGCCATATCCAAATCGCTGATATCGAGACGGGCAATAATGCCGTCGATATTTTTGTCAGCCGAAGCCAGTTCTATTGCTTGCAATAATTTAAGAAAATTCAGTTTATTAACACCATTAAATGCATCAATTAAATTAGTTTCTGATGTTTCGGAAAATTTATCCTCAAAATTAATCGTCAGCATTGTGTGCGGTGCAATATATTTTCCTGATCCGCCAAATATACTTAACAGTACCGAGCCCGTGATTATAATCAGAACCAACGCTCCCAAAACGGTACATAATGAACGTATAAATTTACTGATTTTCTCTTTCATTATTGCCTCATAGATGATTATTTAGCCAGAAAACGAGCCGTATACGGATATTTTTCAACGGCTTCTTTGTTTAATTCGGCACATTTTGTTTCAATGGCATTTTGCAATTCCGTCATAAATTCTTCTTTGGTTTTACCTTTCGGACTGATGGCCGGCAAAAATTCAAACACGGCCGTTCCCGGATAACGTAAAAATGAATTTTTTGCCCAGAAAAGTCCGGTATTTAAGGCAACCGGTACAACCGGAAAATCTAAATTTTCTGCCAAAAATAAAATGCCGGATTTATAGCCTTTGGTCGTTCCCGGTTGGCAACGTGTTCCCTCTGGAAAAATAACGACCGGACGCCCTTTATCGGTCTTTTTCTTGACCTCATTTAACATGTGTTTCATAGCACTTGCACCGCCTTTGCGATTAACGGGGATCATACCGTAAAAATATTGCGTCCACCCGAAAAACGGCATAAAAATCAGTTCTTTTTTAAAGATATATGTTATTGTCGGCACAAATTGCGTGAAAGAATATGTTTCTAAGGCTGATTCATGCTTGCAGGCATATAATGCTTTTTGCGGAATAATATTTTCTTTGCCGCGTATTTCAAATTTCAGACCGGCAAAGAAATGTACCCAAAACAAAGCTATCGGCATCATTATCTTATCCCAAAAGTAAATGGTTACTTTTTGAGGGAACAACCCGAGAAAAAGCTGTATGGTACAGCCGATCATCATTGTTGTAAAAAAGAAAATATTTGTTATTAACGAACGTATTATCAGCATATGTACTCTCCTGAATTAACGAAATAAATTACGAATATACACAAACAAAAATTTATGATATTCAAATGCCAGAAATTTAAATGTTCCCCACGACTTCCACCAATCGTTTTTCACAAAATCGGAATAGACCGGATTTATCACAAATTCGACCGATAAATTATAAGGCTTCAGTTCTTCCAAACTGCGCGGAATATGGTAATTGGAAGTTACCAAGCGCACCGATTTAATATTGTTTTGGGTGATCCAATTGGCTATTTCCGAAGCATTTTCAATTGTATTGGTCGCTTTATAACCGAGTTCTATTTTTGACGGATCCTCAGCTTGCATTTTGGCTTTTTTCTCAATATCGGCGATGGTCACATCATGCGATACGCCTGAAATAAACAGTCTTTCGGCCATATTCTCGTTTAACAGCCGTACGCCTTCAGCAATACGATTACGACCGCCGGTCAAAACAATGACGGCATCTGTCTTATCTGAATTGTCGTTTTCATAATGCCTAATATGGTTGCAAAACAAAATAAACCCGACAAACCATGTTAAAATAACAGTTTCAACCACGGCAAAACATAAAAACAGACGGGTTTTATTGTTTTTTGACATTAACACATTTTCTCCAAGGACTTACGCACCGTGTAATAAGCCGTAACCGAGGCGTATAACAGCGAGAACAGTGGAGAAATCATCATCCATAACCAGTCTATACGCGACAAACAGGCACCGTTTAACAAACCGCTTCCGGTTGAAACACCGTATCGACCGACGAATATAATACAAGGAATGGCAACCAATAAGCCGATAACGCCGGCAAAAAAGCCGATTTTACCGTAACTTTTGGCATATTGATTGGCAATATACTTATCTTGCGCGCCGATAATATGTAATATCTCAATAGAAGCAATATTGACATTCAAACTGGTACGCGCCGAATAATAAATAGAAAATGCACCGATGGCAACCACCATTAACAACACGGATAAAGCGATTGTTTTTAATGAAGTGGCAAATTTAATCAGTTTATTGAGCCATAAACGATGGTTATCAATGGATGCATTCGGCGTAACTTTATGCAATCCCAAAGTGATTTCGTCATAATTTATTTCGGCATTCGGTTTTAATTGAATATCCAAAAGTTGTGGAATAGGCAAAGATGATATATCGACTTTGGATCCGAGCCATGGACGCATCAATTTTTCGATTGTCTGCGTATCTAAAGCATGGACACTCTTAACGCCGGAAATGTTTTCCATATAATGTAAAACTTTATTGAGCTGTTCTTCAGTTTTTTCAACATCAATATGTTTATTTTCATCTTCAACGGGAATAATTTGCACGGTAATCGCGCCCATAATATCTTTTTCCCAGTTTGAAGCCATGGAGCTTACCGCCATAACAATTGCAAACACGACGACAAACAAATACATATAAATAGAGGTCAAAACATACATAAATACGGATGTATCTTCATCTTCAGTCGGAATTTCGTTTTTTCTCGAGAGTTCTCTGATCATTAAATTTCTCCATTAAATATGTTGCAACGCCGGATAAAGTTTAGCCGTACCGTCGGATAATGCAATACGCTGATAATTGTACTGAGCTGTTAACTGTTCATTATGGGTGGCAATTATCACCGTGGTTCCGACTTTATTGAGTTCTACAAACAGACGCATTAATTTTTCGGCGATTTCGGCATCAATACTGCCGGTCGGCTCGTCGGCAAACAAAATATCCGGACGATTAATGACGGCACGGGCAATCGCCACGCGTTGTTTTTCACCGCCGGAAAGCGTATTACATACTTTATATATGCTTTTATGAAGCTCGATCCATTTTAAGAGTTCCACTACTCTTTTATGAATCTCTTTTTCATTCATACCTCTGACACGCAAAGGCAATGCGATGTTATCATATACCGTCATGTGTTCCAAAAGTCTGAAATCCTGAAAGACGACGCCGATTTTTTGGCGTAAGAAAGCCAAATTTTCACGATTTGAAAAATTGATATTTTTACCGAATACGCTTAATACCCCTTTACTCGGCTTTTTAATCAAATACAACATGCTGAGCAATGTGGTTTTGCCGGTACCGCTTTTTCCTGTAATAAAAGTAAAAGATCCCGGCAGTAAAGATAAATATACATCGTGCAAAACATCTTTTCCGTCATATCCGACAGAGACATTTTGCAAATTAATTATCGGTTGTGCGACATTCGTCGAAATATCAGTCATACGCCCTCCTTTGGCAATTATTAACCAATATATAGTAATATTATATTTAATAAAATATTTTTTTTCGTTGCATATACATATTTTTCGAATATAT
>CAMVHF010000040.1 GCA_947167235.1 uncultured Alphaproteobacteria bacterium | reverse complement strand
CAATATGAATAAATTTCAATTTCATCATTTTCTTCTTTCAAAACTTTTTTGATATTACTGTTAAATTCTGAATTGTCAAATAAAAATTACACTGTATAATGGTTTTGATTGGAGGAAATATGGCCGAAGTTATCGATTTATGCCGAAAATTGGTGCAATTCAGAAGTTTTGACGGTAATACAAAAGAGATTATAGACTTTTTGCAAGAGTATTCGGAACAGTGCGGTTTTAAGGCGCGCGAGCTGACGTTTGAATACAACGGTAAAACGGTTGTTAATCTGTGTGCAAGCTATGGCGAAGGGCGCCCGCATCTGCTGTTTGCCGGCCATATTGATGTGGTGCCGGCCGGTGATGAAAAATTGTGGCAACAGCCGCCGTTTGATGCCCTTATTAAAGATGATATATTTTACGGACGCGGTATCGCCGATATGAAGGGCGGTGCAGCTTGTTTTATAGTTGCTTGCAAGGATTTTATCAAAGACAATAAATTTGCCGGTAAAATAACGATTATTCTTTCCGGTGACGAGGAAGAACCGGTTGTCGAGGGTACGCGTCGGATTTTGGAACAGCTGCATCACGAGGGCGAAAAATTTGATTTTGCTTTAGTCGGTGAACCTTCAAATCCTCAAACAATGGGTGATGAAATTAAGGTCGGACGTCGCGGTGATATTGTATTGCATATTACATCGCACGGGCAGAGCGGCCATACGGCTTATGCCCCGGCCGAAAGCAATGCTGCACGCAATCTGATAAATTTATTGTATGCCATGCAAAATGATTCGCTTGATGCGGGAAATAAGTTTTTCGGACCGTCAACAATGCACGTTACGACTTTTGATGTCGGCAACGGCGCGACCAATGTTGTACCGAATACGGCAAAAGCGACGATTGATATCCGTTTTAATTCCGAACACACTTACAAAGATATTGAAGCCTGGTGTAATCGGCATATCAGCCGAACAGAAGGTGAATTTGACGTTACGCCGGAATACATAGGCGAATCGTTTTTATCACCGATAGATGATAATATTAAAGCGTTGCAAAAAATTATTGCCGAGCATACCGGTAAAAAACCGGCTTATTCAACAGCCGGCGGGACATCGGATGCCCGTTTTGTGAAAAATTATTGTCCGGTTGTCGAATATGGTCTGACAAACGGGACTATTCACAAAGTCAATGAGTGTGAATCGGTAAAAAATATAGAAACACTGTATGATATAGATAAAGAGTTTTTACGATTTTTCTTTGGTATCGAGAAATAATGTTATTTCACGCACAGTGCTTGCAGAACATCATTATTCGGCATACCGACTAAGTTCGAATCGTGCTTGGGATTTCGTGTCCGGATACGTTTGGTTTTACCGAAGTCTACTTTGCCGAGAGCGTGTGAAACATAACCGGTCCCGTCACGCGGGGCATAGTAAGGAATCGAACCTTGTGCCGCAAACATTCTGACATAAGTGCCTTCGCCGTCTTTTGCTTCTTCACCGGCCCAGAAAAATATATGACTGTCATTTGACCAAATTCGAAGTCTTTTCATCAGTTTATCATCACGGGTACCATAAATAGTTGTTTCATCGGTTTGTTGATGATATATTTTGCGAGCCAAACGTTGTAATTCGTCTCCTGTCGGCATTTTATTCAGACCGCCGCAGGCTAATGCCGCACCGGCTAAATGATCATTGTCATAAGGACAGAATCTTAATCCTAATTCCGTTTGATGATCCCAGCATTCTTTTTGTGATAAAGGACGATATTCCTTGACTTTGTAACTTCTTGCATAAGTATTTGTTGACATAAATAAAAACAACATCATCATAATAAAGTATTTTCTCATTTAGCACTTCCTTTTTTATTGTATTCGATAAGAAAAGATATCATATAAAGAAGAAAAGAGCAATATGTCTTTACTTTTGGTGTTAATCGTGTATCATATAGGCGATATTTATTATAAATTTATTTTTTGGAGGTTGTTATGGGAGAAAATGTTATCATTGCCTTGGTTGTATTAGCGGCAATTATTGTTGCTTTAGCTTTTTGGGTATTCAGTTTGCGTCGCGTTGTGCCGACCAATGAGGTGCATATTATTCAACGTGGTAAAGAGACAATTTCTTACGGTAAAGGCTCCAAAGAAAACAGAGGAAATGTATATTATGAATTTCCGGCATGTATCCCTTATATAGGTGTAACGCGCACAACACTGCCGATTTCCGTTTTTGATGTTACATTGGTTGCTTATGAGGCCTATGATAAGGGGCGTTTGCCTTTCGTGGTCGATGTTAAAGCGTTTTTCCGTATTTCGGATTCTAATACGGCGGCGGCGCGAATCAGTGATTTTTCCGAATTAAAAAACCAAATTACCGATATCGTCCGCGGTGCGGTGCGTTCCATTATGGCTAATGCCGAGCTTGAAGATATTATGGGTGAACGTGCCATTTACGGTTCGAGATTTACCGAAATGGTTAAAGAACAGCTCGGTAACTGGGGTGTTGAGCCGGTAAAAAATATTGAATTGATGGATGTTCGCGACGCTAAAGATTCCGAAGTTATCGGTAATATTATGGCTAAAAAATCGTCCGAAATCGAAATGCAGTCGCGTTCGGAAGTTGCCGCCAATATGAAAAAAGCGCGTGAAGCCGAAATTCAGGCCGCTCAGGATGTCGATTTGAAACAGGAAGAAGCTAATCAACAAGTCGGTATGAAAAAAGCAACCGTTCAACGCGAAGTCGGTTTGGCAGACGAACGTGCAAAACAAGCCGTTAAAGAACAGGCTAAAGTGACCGCCGAAAAAGAAATGGAAGTTCAAAAAGTCACACAGGTTAAAAAAGCCGAAATCGATAAAGAAGCTAATATTATTTTGGCTGAACAAAATAAAGAAGTTGCGGTTAAAAATGCCGAAGCCGTTAAAGCACAGGTCGAGTTACGCGCCGAAGCCGATAAACGACAAATAGAATTGAAAGCCGAAGCCGAATTAAGCAAAGGCTTGAAAGAAGCTCAAGCTATCGAAGCTAAAGGTAAAGCTGAAGCCGAAGCCAAAAAGCAAATGGAATTGGCACCGGTTAATGCGCAAATTACGTTGGCTAAAGAAATCGGTGAAAATCAAGGTTATCAAGACTATCTGGTTCGCTTGGAACAAATCAAAGCTTTGTGTGAAGTCGGTATTGAACAAGCTAAAAACTTGGGTAATGCCGATATTAAAATTAACACAATGGCCAATACCATACCTTCCGGTGTATCTAAAGTTGCCGATGTCTTTTCGCCGCAAGGGGGATTGAATTTGGCCGGTATGTTCGAAACAATGGCACAAAGTCCTATCGGGCAACAGGTTATCGAAAAAGTTGTCGGTAAAAAAGAGAAAAAGACTAAAGAATAACTTTGTGGCATGATGCAAAAAAAAGTGCGGTAGGAATACCGCACTTTTTTACTTGTTTTCGATTTTATTTTTCAGCTTCTTTTTGAGTAAATTCAGCGTAAATATTGTTTGTTTCGGCTTCTATCATTTTTGTGTAATCTCCGGAACATGAATTGATAACGTCATAGGCATTTTCCGGAATATCTCCGGCTGTGGCTATTTTGGAAGTATCGATTTTTTTATCAACGCATTGACGAATTTCATTGAACCAGTAAGGGATATCTGCGCGAGTGACCGCAATTTTTAAACCGAGTGCCGCTATTTCAGGGGTTATATCGACATTTTGTTCAGGTTGAATTTGCGGATTAAATATGCTGTGGAAAATTAGGGCATCAATGTAATCCGTGTGCTGCGGTTGCATATTGCCGACGGCCTTAAAAATCGGCTCACTTATATATAATGTGCGATCGGCATCGTTTTTATGAGCAACATCATTAAAGCGGTTGATAACCTCTTGTTTGAGGCTCAGTAAATCAATATTGCCGTAAATTGTAGCCATACGCAACAAGCCGTTGGCTTCATTACCTTTAGAAACTTGTTGTTCAATGTATTGTTGCGTGCTGTTTAATACATTGGCATAGATAATTTCATCTTCAATGTTGTAGGCAGATGTGTCCAGCCCGACGCGTTCTTGAGCTTTTTCGGTTGTTTTTTCGTCTTTTCCGCAGGCGGTCAGACCGATTAGTAAAAATGAAACTAATAAAAGCAGGTATTTTTTCATTTATGAATTCCTTATTTTAATTTCGGTAAAAAATCTTCTTTGGTATATTCTTACTCAAATGCATAAAAAAGCAACATAAATTTTAAAATATTCAATATAAGAAAGGGTGTATAACAAAAAGGTTCTTTCTTTTTGTGAGAAAGAACCTTTTTTAGATTTCAGTTTATCTTAAACTGTAAAATTGAAAAAACTGTTTTGCTGTTTCGGCACTGATTTGCGGCGACAGAATAAAGGAATCATAGTTCGGCAATTTCATTTTTTGATAATTGCGCAGATAGTCCTGTTCATCCGTGGAAGTTCGTTTATACCAACCATCTCGGGCATAGTTGAGGTCGAGGGTGGCATAATCTTCGGCATATACACTAAGAATTTGTCGTATGATAAAGTTCAGGTAATCATGCAGAAGTTTATCCTTTATCGGCGGCAAAGATGTCTCCATGAGCTCATCAATCTCAAAAAACAGAGCGAACCGTTCTTTCGACGGTGTTGAGGTTTCGTTGCTTTCGTGCGCCTCTATAATGGTTTCAAAAGACAGATGAGGATTAATCCACAGCTCGGTACGACAGCTGAATTGCAACCTTGCCCATGCTACCGAGAAATCTTCTTGTGTATCGGTATAACGTCGGTATATGCGGTCTGCAATCGTAAACAGGTTGTACATCAGAGCCAAACGGCGCAAATAATCTTCATCTTTTTTACCTTTCAGGAGCCATAACTTTAACGGGGCTCGCCAACAAATATGAAGCTTGGAGCATTCACTTTCGAGTTGCTTATTGATGTCTGTTTGTCGGACATATTCAGTAAGCAATTCTTTAATTTTGTTGTCGGTTTGATCCCATTGTTGTTGTACTCGGGCCATTAGTTCTTCGCCTTGTTGCAAGCGTTTTTGCACCTCATCAGGATAATTCTCGGGTTCAATTTTGAACAGAGAAATATCATCTAATTTGGCTGAAGTGATAAAATCATCGACCATAACAAGAGCTATTTTCCATCTATGCCACGGAAAAGTAAATTTCGGCGGCAATTTACCGGTATAATAGCGGCGGTCAATGAAAAATATTTTATCATCGCCATTGTCCTTTACGCGGATATTCCATCCGGTAGCAAGCTTTTCGAATTTATCAACCGAAAAGACATGTCTTTTCATAAAAATATTCATAAGCACTAAAAATTTAATAATGTTAATACTGGAGAAAAATATAAGATAAGTCAGTGAAATTTGCAAATAAAAAAATTGTATCGGCAGAAGATAAAATAAATATTGTTTTTTGACTATTTTTAGTCTATAATGTATCCGAAATTCGGAGGATACCATGGTAAAAGACAAACAAACACCACATACAAAAAAAAGCTTTCCTGATAAAGTGCGTGACGCGGCCATGATTATCGGCACAACCGCAATTATCGGTACCGGTATTTACGGACGTTTTTCCGGCGGAAATAATAATGCATCTGAAGATGAGCAGGCAAAGAGTGAATTGGCGGATTTTAATAAAAAACTTTCTAAAAAATATAAAATTACCGATGAAGCCAGCTTTAAGCAATTGTACGAAAATGCTTTGCCTTTAGCACAGATTTCAATGTTTCCGACCGAAGTGTTGGTTTTGAATGCTTACTCAGATAATGGCGGCTCTGTCAGTAACACCATCGGGCTGGGGAGCTACTGGTATCCGGCCGACGGGAATCCGTACAGCTCAGCGTGGATTTTAACGAAGGCTTATGCGCGGCAGCATAAAAATTTTAAGGTTTCCGGTGATAAAGCACTGCAACTTGCTGACGGTTGGTGTCGTTGTCGCGAAGGCGGTCGTATTTACAAGGCGATGTATAACAGACTTAAAGACAGTGAATTAACAATTAATGAGTTTGCCGCATTGTATTCCCGAGTGTACAATAATGAACAATATGGTCTTGAAGTTTGCAGTTATGTTCATGACAACTATAAAAATCCGATTAAATGTGCCTATAAACTTATGTGTTTTCAACCGGGTGCGCAATTCAGAGATGGTATAATTAAGCGTGATGCCAACGAAGCGCTGTTTTATCTGAACCATAACGGCTATGTTCATAAAATGGGTGAGCTTAAAGTAAAAAAAGGTATCAATTCTAAAGGTAAAACGTACTTTGTAACTTCGGTTACTCAACTTAATCCGACCGTATGTGAGGAAATGCGTAGGGGGTTGGCTAAAGGAAATCTAGCTCCTGCCGACAAAGTATGTCGTCAAATCACTCAGTATATGCCAAAAGGCGGTCGCAGTGTTCGCCAAATTATCAACAGCGAAGTGAAAGACGCTTCTTTGCGTGCATCTTTACTCAGATATGATTCGCAGACCGCTAATTTTGCCGAGGTTAAAGCCGATAAAGACTATCAGACGGCAATGGAAAAATATGCCGCAGGTGATTATGACGGAACCTTGGCACTTTTACAAAGTATCGTTGCTCAAGGATTTGACGGTGCCGATATCCATAATGATATGGCAATAACTCAGTATCATCTCGGGCATTATGATGATTGTATTGCCGAATGTCGTAAAGTATTGAATACCGGTGAAACCGAGTATTATGCCGCAGCTAATTATAATGCCGGTTTGGCATACGAGCAAAAAGGTGATAAAGAACGCGCTTTGATGAATTATAAATTGGCACAAAATCGTAATCCGGACAGACCGGAATATAAGAGCGCGGTTGAGCGCCTGTCGCCGAAACCGGTGATTAAACCTAAAGCAAAACCGGCGAATAAATCGGCAGCTAAAGTTCAGAAAAGGACGGTGAAAAGCTCAAAAAATAATAATGTTCGGTTGTCTCGGCGCGGCGGTCGCGGTCGATAAAAATAATTCGATTTGTTTAAGCTCCGGTATTTTTAGCGGAGCTTATTTTTTTTGTATTGACAAAGTAAACGTTTCATTATAACAATTCGCGCAATAAGCTAATTATTCGCACAATTTTTAATTTAATTATATGGAACAGCCGAAATCTGAAAAAGAACCGATTCAGGACAACAATGTTTCCGGATGCTTTCTGCTCAAAAACAATGAGTTGTCAACGTCATCTCGGAACGGATTGGAAAAAGGAATCCTCTTAAACAAGAGATTCTATTTGGATTTAGAATCTTTACTGCGGTATCCCGTAACACTCGAAACAGCTCTGGCTTTCAGCGAAAAACTGAAACATGCGCTCCCCACTTGCAAACAATTGGAGATGTTGGAGCGGCATCTGGAAAAGGTAAATATGCAGTTGCTCGCCTGTGATCGCGGAGACTGTTTGGTTACCGGAAACTTAAGTAAAGAATATTGGGTTCGCGGAATGGAATCGGGAGAACGACGCCGTATGTTGTTTATTTTGCCGATGAGTGCCGTGTGATATAGAATGAAACCTCCCTTGTCTATTAATAAGGGAGGTTTCGTTTTTTTTATAGTTTTATCAATGGTAGTCCCGGGCAGAGTTGAACTGCCGACTCATCCATGTCAAGGATACGTGATAACCGTTTCACCACGGAACTGAAATTATGGTCATCATAGCGATTAAAATTTAAATGTAAAGAAATTTTTGCACGATTGTTAATTTAAAAAATAAGGAAGGACGGTAGATTGCAATGATAAATGCCATAGCAAAAATACAGTCGTCTTATGCACTAAATATGCCAAAATAATAAAAGAAAGGCATGCAAACATATATTTATTCGTATTTTCAGTCATTTAGTTTCCTTCATAAGTCCTAAGTTCTATATAAAGTATATAACAGAAAATATATAAATGCAAACAATTTTAAATAAAATATATAAAATACATCTATTAGTAAGCATATAGGCATAATAATACCGCATATTAACCGGATAATATGCGGTATTTTGATTATTGTGCGGACATATTGCGTAAATTGGCAATAATATTTTCGGCTGATTTTTGCGTTTCTTCGCTGATTCCCATCGAAGATAACGCTAATTTCTTTGTACAAGTGCCGGCAATGCTCTTGGCTGTCGCACTGATTGTATCGTTAAACAATGTACCGGCCTGTAAACGACTTTGAGCTTCGGCAAGCATACAAGATTGCATTTTACTGCGCGTACCGGCGGAAGCACTGCCGTCAGATGAAGAAGGCATAAAAGAAGCTAGGTCGGCACAGGCGCCGAGAGATAATATTGCCGTAATTAATAAAAGCTTTTTCATTTTTTTCTCCTTAAAGATAAATTTTGTAAAAATTCTAAGTCAGATGTCTTAAAATTTAATAAATAGAAGACGCTTTGTTTGCAATATATAATCAATTATATACTTTTTATTAGGTCATCAGCGGCCAATGTGCGTGCATAACGGGCATTAATACGAATTTTCGATTGACAATTTTGACAGTTGATTCTATATCATAGTAAGGACTATATTTATTGAGGTGTAATATGAGACTAAAAAATTCTATCAGAGGTCGCATTGATGATAATGAACCGAATCCGGTAGACGTACATGTAGGCAAAAGAATTCGTCTGCGTCGTACGATTTTACACATTACCCAACAACAAATGGCAAAAATGCTCGGTTTGACTTTCCAACAGGTTCAAAAGTATGAAAAAGGTATGAACCGTGTCGGTGCCAGCAGACTGTGGGATATCAGTCGTGTTCTGGAAGTTCCGATGGGCTTTTTCTTTGAAGATATGGATGCAGATGTGGCACAAAAAAGCCCGCGTATGCTGAATGCTTCCGAAGAAGGCTATTTTGTTGAGGAAGGACGTCGCAATCTGGATGAAGATCCGATGAAAAAAGCTGAAACGCTTGAGTTGGTTCGTGCATATTATAAAATTCCAAATCGTGCGGTTGCCAAGAACCTGTTCAACTTGATGGTTGCGCTGTCAAAATCGACTGCCGGTTTGGCCAGAGTTGATGAAGAAGATCAGGAAGATAATTAATTTGCAAGATAAACCAAAATTTTTCGGGCGTCGTCAGGGACGCACCATTCGCAAGGCAAAAAGTTTTCTTTTGGAGAGCTTTTTGCCTCGTATTTTGATTAAACCTCAAGATAATCTGAAATTAGAAAATTGTTTTCCAGAAGCCAAGCAAAAATACTGTTTGGAGATAGGTTTTGGAGATGGTGACCATTTGGCCGGTATTGCCAAGAGCCAACCGGAAAACGGTTTTGTCGGGGTTGAAGTTTATAAAAACGGTGTGGCTAATCTGCTCAGTCTGTTAACAGGTGTTAAAGAGGGCAATGACGAAGACTTGAAAGCAGATATAACATTAAGCGACGGGCGTGTCGATAACGTGCGCGTGTTTGATGATGATGTGCGCTTGCTTTTTTCATCTTTGCCGGATGCTTCATTTGATAAAGTATTTTTACTGTTTCCGGATCCGTGGCCGAAAACGCGTCATGCCAATCGGCGTTTTGTAAATCCGGATAATCTTAAAGAATTGGCACGCATTATTAAAAAAGGCGGTATTTTGCAAATTGCTACCGACCACCCGATTTATAAGAAGTGGACACTGGATACAATGTCTGAAAATAATGATTTCAGATGGACGGCAAAAACTTCGGATGATTGGCGTAACCCGCCTGCCGATTGGTTTGAAACAAAGTATCAGCGCAAAGCTGTGCGTGAGGGGCGTCGGCCGGTGTTTTTTGAATTTGAACGTATATAAGTTTCTGAAGCAGAACCTTATTTTTTCAAGCATCTAAGAACTTTATAGATGTCATTTGCCGCCGAAAGACGGTTGCCGAAGGTATAGATATACATCAGACTGAACAGACGTACGGCCGGTGTAAGGCCGGTTTTTTGATCACGGTTTTGTTCAATAAGCTCCAATAAAGTTTTGCGTTTGATTTTTTCGGCACGGCAAATCGAATCTAATATTCTCCATTCGAAGCCGGTTAAGCGCATGCTGGTTTTTTTGCTGTTCAGCGATATAACTTTATTGATAAATGTTGTCATTTTACTACTCTGGTTGTTTTTTTATATTCTTATATACTAACGAAATGTAAAATGCAACTCAAAAGTTTAATAAAATACGAATAATCTTTTTAAATATACAAATTCAGCCCAAATCGTATCGGCTGATTTCAGCGGTGTTCAATAAAATTTAGACTCGGAATTGACTCAAATAAAAAAATTTGTCTTTTCTTAAAAAAATATGAATTTTTTGCTTGCATTTAATATTTGATTATGTTATAAGCGCGCTACAACAATTGTTTTGAGAGGGTTTACCTCGCAGCGAAGCAAATATAAAATATAGTGCAAACCTTTGTTGCGAAAGTGTTTGCGTGGTTTAACAAATTTTAGATGGCATTGATTACCATTAGGTGGTTTTTGCCGTTTAGTTATAGGAAAAGTGTTAAGATGGATACACAAAATATTAGAATCCGCCTGAAGGCTTTTGATCACAGATTGTTGGATCTTTCTACTGCAGAGATCGTTCATACTGCCAAAAGAACAGGCGCTAATGTAAGAGGTCCGATTCCTCTTCCAAATAAAATCGAAAAGTTTACGGTTAACCGTTCTCCGCACGTAGATAAAAAGTCTCGTGAGCAGTTCGAAATCCGTACTCACAAAAGACTTTTGGATATCGTTGATCCGACACCGCAGACGGTTGATGCTTTAATGAAGCTTGATTTGGCTGCCGGTGTAAATGTTGAAATTAAATTATAATAACAATTAATGTTGGCGGCTTTAAAAGCTTGTCAACCTATTAAGAAAAGGAAAAAATAATAATGCGTACGGGTCTAATCGCAAAAAAATTGGGAATGTCCCGCATTTTTCAGGCAGACGGAACTCATGTTCCTGTTACTGTTCTGAGTGTTGAAGGATTGCAGGTAGTTAATGTTAAAACTGCCGAAAAAGACGGCTATAATGCTGTACAATTAGGTACAGGTGCCATTAAAGCCAAAAACGTAAGCAAACCGTTAAAGGGATATTTTGCTAAGGCTAAAGTTGAACCGAAGAAAAAATTAGGCGAATTCAGAGTTTCTGAAGATTGCTTATTGTCTGTCGGTGCAGAATTATCTGTAGAACACTTTGTTGCCGGTCAGTATGTTGATGTTTGCGCTACCTCCATCGGTAAAGGTTTTGCCGGTGTAATGAAGCGTCACAACTTTGCCGGTTTGGAAGCAACGCACGGTGTATCAATTTCTCACCGTTCTCACGGTTCTACAGGACAAAGACAAGATCCGGGTAAAGTCTTCAAAGGTAAGAAGATGGCCGGCCATATGGGTAGCGAACGTGTAACCGTTCAAAACTTGAAGGTTGTTTCCATTGATGCCGACAGAGGCTTGATTATGGTTAAAGGCGGTGTTCCGGGCAGTGAAAACGCATGGGTAAGAATTACCGATGCCGTTAAAAAGCCTGCAACAGTTGCACTTCCGATGCCTGCCGGATTGAAAAAAGTTGATGAACCTGTTGCAACAACTGAAGCTCCAGTTGAAAATGCATAATGAAGTTTAAGGAAAATAAAATGAAACAGGACATCTTAAATTTAGAAAATAAAAATGTTGGCACAATTGAGCTGAACGAATCGATTTTCGGTTTGGAAGTTCGCGCTGATATTTTACAACGCGTTGTAACATGGCAATTAGCTAAATTACAAAGCGGCAATCACGCTACCAAAGGTCGTTCAGACGTTGCTTTGACGGCAGCTAAACCGTTCAGACAAAAAGGTTCGGGTAATGCTCGTCAAGGTTCTCGTAAGGGCGCTCAATTCAGAAAAGGCGGCGTTGTATTCGGTCCGGTTGTAAGAGATCATTCTTTCGACTTGACCAAAAAATTTAGAAGACTCGGTCTGAAAACCGCTCTTTCTGCGAAAGCGAAAGAGGGCAATCTTATCATCATTGATGAGGCAAAGCTGTCTGATCCGAAAACAAAAGATTTGAAATCCAAATTAGCTGCTTGCGGATTGACAAACTGCTTGTTCATTGACGGTAAGGAAGTTGATGTTAATTTTGCATTGGCCAGCCGTAATATTGCAGGTGTAGATGTATTACCTTCAATCGGTGCTAATGTTTATGACATCTTAAGAAAGGACAAATTGGTATTAACAAAAGATGCAGTAAGTTGCTTAGAGGAGAGATTAAATGGCTAAGAGCAAATCAAACAATGTAACTGCAGCAATGTATGATACATTGGTTCGTCCGGTAATTACCGAAAAATCTATGGTTTCATCCGAAGCTGGAAAAGTGGTATTTATTGTACCTTTATCAGCTACAAAAAATGATGTTAAATCTGCCGTAGAAGCCATCTTTAACGTAAAAGTAGAGAAGGTAAATACCATTAAACAATTTGGTAAGGTAAAAAGCTTCAGAGGTCATGAAGGCAAACGTTCTGACTTCAAAAAAGCTATCATTACTCTTGCCGATGGTCAAAACATTGATGTTACAACAGGAATTTAATCATGGCTTTGAATACTTATAAGCCCACATCTGCAGGCCGTCGCCAACTGATTCTCGTTGATAAAAGCGAGTTATACAAGGGCAAGCCTGAAAAGAGCTTAACCAAAGGTTTAAGCAAAACAGGTGGGCGTGATAATTTTGGACACGTAACAAGTCGTCGTATCGGTGGCGGTCATAAACGCAGCTATCGTATTATCGACTTCAAACGTAATAAATTTGATGTAGAGGCAACAGTCGAGAGAATCGAATATGATCCGAACCGTACGGCTTTCATCGCTTTAGTAAGCTACAGTGACGGTATCAAATCATACATTTTGGCTCCGCAAAGACTGAAAGCCGGCGATAAAATCATTTCAGCTGACAGAGCTGATATTAAGCCGGGTAATGCTATGCCTTTGAAGAATATGCCGGTTGGTACAATCGTACACAACGTTGAATTGCGTGCAGGCAAGGGCGGTCAATTAGTCCGTTCGGCCGGTTGCTATGCTCAAGTTGTCGGTAAAGATGCCGGTTATGTTCAATTAAAATTAAACTCCGGCGAGTTAAGAATCGTTCGTGAGGAATGCTTGGCTACCGTTGGTGCCGTATCTAACCCTGATAATCAAAACGTTTCCTTCGGTAAAGCCGGCCGCAAACGTTGGATGGGTAAACGTCCGGTAACACGCGGTGTTGCTATGAACCCGGTTGATCACCCGTTAGGTGGTGGTGAAGGCCGCACATCCGGTGGTCGTCATCCGGTTACTCCTTGGGGTAAACCGACTAAGGGTGCTAAGACACGTTCTAACAAGAAGACAGATCGCTTTATTATGAGATCTCGTCATGATAACAAGAATTAATAAGGAGAAATGCTAATGACACGTTCTGTATGGAAAGGTCCTTTTGTTGATGGCTACCTC
>CAMVHF010000039.1 GCA_947167235.1 uncultured Alphaproteobacteria bacterium | reverse complement strand
AAAAACTGTCGGCGTATATTGATAAACTTGTTATCGTCAGAAATAATTATTGGGTTGAAAAATGTAAACGGTTAGCGGAAGATGCTTCAATATTCTATATAAAAAATATGAAAACCGGACAGGATAAAACCGTGTTTTCCGATTATGTTCCCGATTTATTTTTCGATACAGATGACAGGTGCACCGCTCAATGTCTTAAAAAAGAAAATCCGGCCGAGATTTTAAGAAAAATGGCTCTTAACGAAGATTATATCAATAAATATAATTTTACCCGATATCTGCATCTGTCGCGTGAAAATAACGAACGTTTTTGGGCGTATATAGAAGTGTTTCAGCGTATTCGATTGGCCGATTTATATCATCATATCGCCGAATATAAGCCAAATGCCGATGCGCAAGAGTTGACCTTGGCTGCAGCCATATTGCATAAATTGTTGAATAAATATCATCAAAATACCGAGCAGATATTTATTTTTCCGACATAAAAAAAGGACTTGGCGATTAATTCGGCAGGTCCTTTCTTGATGGCGTAAGATTTTCGTTCACTTGACACTTAACGGGGAGAGCGCTGGCGCATCTTTACCCATTGGTCATTGAGGCTGGCACAGATCATCGATGTCTGCTTGACTTTGATAACCTCCATGTGTGGTCGAATGTAAGCCTTTTTCATTTTAGTCTTGACACTGTCCTTTGCAGCGAAAAGAGGGTTAATAATTATATATGGTAACGTCAGGAACCTTGAACAGGTACGGACGTTGAGAAGCTTAATTGTATAATAATGATATTAAAGTTATGCGGATGTTAAAACCGTATGATTAATTGTCAAGTGTTATAATGAGCGCCGACAGTATTTTGAGGTTGATTATGAAGGCGTATTGATATATATTTTTTGTAGCCGACGTAAACTTCTTAGTGAAAGGAAAAAACATGGATAATTCGCAAAGATCGCCGCTTCATTTACAATGGCTCGATAAATATAATCAAGCTTTGGATAATATGCAAAATCACAAAGAAAACGGTAAGGGTGTACTTATCGAGGTTGCCGCACAGCATCCGCTGAAGGACGGACAATTTCCGGCAGAAGAATTTTCGGCCAGACTTGATTTGGGTGTTAAGCTGTATCAGGAATTATCCGAACAAAAGGAGGTAAAGTTCTACATTCCGGGGTCGCGCCATCAGGAAAACGGCAAAGCCGATTTGGTATCTTTATCAACCGCCGGTAAAAATTATCTGATTTCTAAAGGAATTCCGGCTGAAAATATTTATGCTGATGATGCCAATGATGATATTATGGGGGAAAAAGGCGTTTACAATTCAACCGATGAATGTTTTGTGAGTTGTTCGCTGTTTAAAAAATATGGTTTTGCCGAGTTGCATCTGGTATGTTCGCCGAACCAGATGATGCGAAAAATGTTATGCTATATCAGTTTCGGGTGTTTTCCGCATATTCATACGGCGTCGGTCGATAAAATGTATCATAATCCGATTAATGAAATTTTTGAGTGCATTCCTAAGGTTTTGGAAAATAATCAAGCTGCCCAAGACGTTACCCGTAATGCGCGTCGTGTCGGTTAAACCCGATTGTTATTCGTATCGGCAAGACGTCGGTAAACCGACGTATGAAAGGATATGACCGAACGGACAATCTAATGAAAGAAAATAATCGGCATCAATGTCGACGGCTTTGCAGGCGGCATCATATCCAAGTTTTGTGTCATATTCGTCTTTCCATGAAAGTTTTTCATCCAGAATATTTTCTTCATTGGCAACTTCTATTAAAATAACTCGTTTGCGTATAGCCTCAAAGAAGTCGCGTATTGCCGGATTATTTAGGCTGTCGCTTTGGACAGACATTTCGGTTTTATAGAAATCTTCAATATTTTGATATTTATCGGGTGCGGCACGGTTAAGTAATTTCATCTGGTCGGCTTCAATGGTATTGATGGCCTGATAGTACATAGATTTGAAGTGCTGCGGATAATTGACCATTTCGTAACCGTAATGACGACAAAACTCCGGATATCCGTATTCGTGCCGGTAGATTTCGCCGATGGCTAAGCCGAGACGAAAGGCCGGCGCATTGGTTTGCGGTAAATACTTATGTTGTATAAAAAGCATACCTAGAATAATACATATTACCGAGATGGCGGTTACGACAGGCAAGTGTGTCAAAAAGCTCTTTAGCGTGTCATCGGCCGGATTTTTGACAGGGCGCAACAGTAAAACAATCTGTGCCAAAATAAACTGACACACCAGAATATTAAACACGGTTTGGGCATACGGTATGACCGACAAATCTTCATTGTATGTCAGTTCGAGAGATAAAATAAAGATAAACAATGATATTATATATAATGAGGCCTTACCGTTAAAAGAACGACAGCGTTTTTGGATCAGTGCAGGTATGCAATATAATTTAATGAACATGGAAAGCAAACCCAATAACGGATGTATGGCTCTTAAAAGGCAGATTACGGCAAAAACAATCGCTAAGCCGCACGCATAGGATAAACGACCGATATAACCGTTATATGAAACTAAAAGTTTGAATATGTTGCCGTTGAACAGGGCTTGATTTGCTTTTTGCAAAACTTCGGATAAGCGGCTTTGAATTCTTTTGTCTTCTTTTTCTTTTTTCATGATCTGCCTTTCGTTTAACAGAAAATCATATACCATACTTATTAGCCGAATAATTGTTTTTTTGCAAGCAGAGAAAATATATGGTTGATTTTTTGATGTTACGGAAATATGTCGTTCATTTTTTAATTGTTTTACCCCTGAAAATGTGGTACACTCTGATATCTGATGATATTGCGGAGGTGCTTTGATGGTTGAAATTATTAATGAAAAAAGAGTATTTGTTGACGGGGATGTCAATATTGTCACACAACAGTTATCTGACGGTCGAACCATCGAAAAAAGACAGCGCGGTGATGTTGTTTTACAAACCAAAACCATAGAAAAAAACGGATCATATAATATTGTTAATGCAAATAATGTCAAAACAGAAGAATTGACTACGGATGGTGTTTTGCGTAAATATAATCCTCAGTCGCGAAAATTGTTCCAAGAAGTTTTACCCGACGGCACCGAAAAAACATATTTTGAAACCGGACAGCTCGAGCGGATATGCTATCTGAACGGAACCCATTTGAGTTATTATCGTAACGGAAATTTAGCCGTTCGTGAAGATAAAAATAATATTATTGCTTATGATGAAAACGGGCATACGCAATATAAGTTTGAAAACGGCCGGTTGGAGGTTAATCCCGATTTCTTTTCGTATTATCGTTTAGGGATTAAAACTAAAGATAACTCGATACATTGGCAGGAAAAAGCGATACTGAATCCTAAAAAGAAAACGTTTTTGTGCTTGGGCGGCGACCAAACCAAAGAGGCTCGGAACGCTAACGGCAATATTAATGCGTTTGCCAAAGTTTTGGGCTTAACGGATGAGCAAAAAGATAATATGCAGTTGGTTTCGTGCTATCGACCGAGTGATCCTATACGTTATCTGTCGCTGCGCGCCGGTGGTATAGAACAACGAATTGCCGCCGATTATAAACGCGAAATATTGAGTAAATTTATGCCGTTTATGGCAAAAGTCGAAAACGGCAAGCCGGTTCGTTACAGCGGTAAAGAATTGGCCGAAAATTTCCGCAATATTTTTATTCAGGCACATTGTGCCGGTGCTAATGATTTGCCGCATATTGTCAGTGTGTTTAACGAAACGATGAATAAGCTGGGCTATACTTTGCAAGAACGTAAAAATGCCATGCGGCAAGTGATTTGCGTGACCAATAACAGTCAGCGTGAAATGACCGATAATTTAGATTTTACCTGTATTCATCGTTATTCGGTCAAAGACGGGCAGTTCGAGCCGGAATATGAAGAAAAGTATTCTAAGGGATATCCGGTGTTTATTAAAGATAATTCGGCATTCGGTGCTTTAGACGGTACAAAAGCCGGATTTGTGAAAATCAAAGATAACGAAATGCTGATGACGTTTGATAAAATTTTACTCGAAGGCAGTGAGCATAATGACGGTTTTTGGACGACAAATGAAAAGAAGTTGACGCTTATCGGCAAATATCAAGCCAATTTGATGAAGAAAATAGGTCAGTTTTGGTATAATAATACTCAAGATGTTCCGACAGTGATTAATTTGTTGAAAAAGTGTACCGATAATACGGTTTTGAAACCTTTTGTTGAGAAGTCTTTGGCGTTCGGTAAAAATCTGACGGTCAGTTACCATAATGCGCTTGAAAATCATCATATTCTTAAGGCGGCATGGAACAGATTTAAGAGTCCGAATATCGAGCCGGAAAAAACGGGCGTTTATAAATTGCTATCTACTTCAGGTCGCGTTGTTTAAATTTGATTTTGCATTTCCCATAAGCGGCGGAACGGTCCGTCGGTTTTTAAAAGTTCGGTGATTTTGCCTTGTTCAACGATTTTGCCGTTATCGAGAACGATAATCCGATCCATCTCTTTTAAGGTGGACAGACGGTGGGCAATGGCAATGACGGTCTTGCCTTTCATCAGGTTTTTCATGGCTTTTTGAATGTATTTTTCAGCATCGCTATCCAAGGCCGAAGTCGCTTCGTCCAAAATCAAAATTGGGCTGTTTTTCAAAATAGCCCGGGCAATAGCTATGCGTTGGCGCTCGCCGCCCGAGAGTTTAACGCCTTTTTCACCGACTTTAGCTTGAAGATTTTGCGGCAGTTTTTTAATAAACTGTTCGGCATACGCTTGCTTGGTAGCACGCAGAATGTCTAGAGGTTTAGCTTTAGGGTTGCCGTAGTTGATGTTTTGCAGAATGCTACGGTGGAATAGACTTGTATCTTGCGGAATCAGTGCGATGGCATCATGCAAATCAGTCTGACGGACTTTGCGAATGTCTTGTCCGTCAATTAAAATCTGCCCGTATTGAATGTCAAAAGCACGTTGCAACAGATTGATAAAGGTGCTTTTGCCGCTGCCGGATGCGCCGACCAAACCGATTTTTTCGCCGGCTTTGATTGTGACGGATAATTTGTTGAAAATTTTTTTAGAATCGTAAGCAAAGGTGACATTTTTGAACTCTATTTTACCGCCGGTGACTTTAAGCTTTTTGGCATTCGGCGCGTCAATGATTTCGTGTTTGGCAACAAACGGCGACATAGCGGCTTGCAGTCCGCCAAGCATGGAGTTTAAGTCGCATATATTTGTTAATATCCCCGAGAAGCACGACATGACAGTGTTCATCAACATGATAATCAGCGTTACATCGCCGATGCCGATTTGATGGGCATACCATAATTTAATCAGTAATAATAAGGTTCCGATTTCAAATAAGCACAACAGTGTTTGTTGCGTTCGTAGCGAATTATACATCATATTCAAAGTTTGCAGACGCGCTTTTTTGGTATCATCAAAAACGGCGGCAATATATTTTTGTTCGTATTGTTCACTGCCGAAGGCTTTGACTGTAAGCGCGTTACCGATACTGTCTGCCAATACGCCGTTAAAGTTATCAAATTTATCACTTGATATCTTATTGAGTTCTTTTACCTTAAAACTCGAACGATACGATAAATAACCTGAAACAGATCCGAATGCTATGACCAAAAGCAGTAGCCATAAATTTACCCGTCCGATAAAGAAAAAATTGATTAATACTAAAAAGACATTGCTGTACAAACGTGAAATCAGACCATGAACTTCGCGGGCTTTATTGGCACATCCCGTTACTTTTTGTGACATCTGGCCGGTTTTTTGCGAGGCAAAATAACTTTCCGAATGGTGCGCCAGATAATCAACGCAAAACAGCTTGATTTTTTCTTCCATAATATTACGGACACGAAGATCTTCTATCAGTTCGCGTACCATTCGAAAAATTGATTGAAATATAAACGAGCCGAAAATAGCCGCCAAAAACCACCACATTTTTGCCCATGAAAATTCTGCCGGGGTGATTTTGGAAAAATAATCAATCATATCGGAAAAAAAGACCGGTACAAAAACTTTCATCAATTGCAGACAGAAGGCTAAAAATACACCTGTAAATGCCCAGATCCGCATACCGGCAAGCACTTCCCATAAAAAGCGGTTCGGGCTTGACGGAATGGCGGTTAACGGCGGTATGTTTTCTAATATTTTACTCATTACTTTTCTTCTTCAATTTGTTGTAATTGCCAAAGCTTGGCAAATTTGCCGCCGGTTTTGGTCGAGAGTTCGGTATATGTGCCTTCTTCAATAATTTTGCCGTTTTCTATATAAATTATTCGATCCATTTCTTTTAAGGTCGATAAGCGGTGGGCAATGGCCAAAACCGTACGTTTGCCGAGAAGATTGTTAATGGCTTGAGCCACTTTTTGTTCTGCCTCGCTGTCTAAAGATGACGTGGCTTCATCCAAAATCAAAATCGGATTGTTGCGCAAAACGGCACGGGCAATGGCAATTCTTTGACGTTCGCCGCCCGAGAGCGTACAGCCGCGATCACCGACAATGGTATCATATTTTTGCGGCAGTGTTTTGATAAATTCATCAGCACAGGCGATGGTAGCGGCTTGCTTAATTTTGCGTTCGCTTGCGTCGGAATTGCCATAAGCAATGTTATCCCGAATTGAACGATGAAATAAAACGGCCTCCTGCGGAATAATCGCAATATTTTGATGCAGACTTTGCTGGGTGACGGTTTTGATGTCTTGGCCGTCGATCAGAATCTGCCCGCTTTGGATATCATAGGCACGTTGCAACAGATTTATCAGAGTGGTTTTACCGTTGCCGGATAAACCGACGATGCCTAAACGCTCGCCGGCCTTGATTTTTAAGTTGAAGTCTGTAAATATTTGTTGTCCGTTCGGATAGGCAAAACAAATATTTTTGAATTCAATATCGGCTTTTTTGATTTTCAACTCGGTTGCATTGGCAACATTTTGAATTTCGTGCGGATCGTTGAAAACATCCAAACCGGCTTGAATATATGATAATCCGTTTTCAAAGCGGCGATATAATACGCAAAGTTCCATCAGCCACATAAAACCGCCGTTTAAGGTCAGCAGTACAAAGACGATGTCGCCGATGTTGATTTTTGCAACGCTCCACAAATAAACGGCAAAGGTTAAAACACTGAGCGAGCATATATGCACAAAGCACCCGACACCGGTATAAGAAGTGAACCATACCAACATGGTTTGTGCTTTGATTTTGATGTACTGTTTTAAGAGGACGGATAAACGTTGCTTTTCGTAATTCAGACGGTTAAATTGCTTCACGGTGCGGATGTTTGAAATGGTATCGACCAGCCAACCGGTATATAAAGATTCGGATTTTCCTTGCATTTTGGACAGTCGGTCACTGGATTTATTGGCATAATAGTTGACAATGGCAACGACAACGGCACATATAATAAACAAAACGCCGAGCCAAACGTTTATAATTGTGAGTAAGCCAACCTTCAGAACAATGTCGCTGACACGGCTCCATAAGGCTGTGATAATGGTAGACAGCGTTGTTTGTATTCCGGTTACCTGATTGGTTTTAGCTAGGAGTGTACCGGTTTGTTTATTAATGATGTAATTGACCGAGTGACCGAAAATATAGCTTAAAGTGCGCCCGTAAAGCATTTCCTGCAGCGGAAAGTAAAAATATTTCTGTCGGTGCATTAAAGTTATTTTCGGTAAAAATATATTGATAACGTCACAACCGATTATGGCGGCAGTTATGTATAAAACATGCTTCAGTGTTTGTTCGTCGGTGCCGGATTTCAAGCTCTCAATAAGACCGGCGAAAAACCAGTTAAGCAGATTGTAAACACCGGATTCCGCCGCTACTAAAAAGATGCAGATTAAAAATGTCCACTTGAAGGGGCATAAACATTCATAAAGCAAATATTGAAATGCGGTTTTCGGAAAAGGTTTGGTTGTCATAATAAAATATCCGGTTCAAACAGGTAACGATTGTAGCATCAATGATACCGAAATGCAACAAATAATTGTTGACGATATCGGTAATTTCAGTTACACCTGAATAAGATTTTATTATGCAACAGGGTTTTAAATATGCGCACTTTTATAAAAATATGTATCAGTATAGCGGCTCTGATTATTTGGTATATCGGCGGTTTGTATTTTATGCAGGATATGTTTATTTACTATCCGACAAAGTATCATGTGCTGCCGGAAGAAGCCAATGTACCGGCTTTTGAAGAAAAAACGATTGCGGCCGCAGACGGTACCGAATTAAGAATATGGTTTGCCAAAGGTTATGATGTAAAACCGGCAATTTTGTTCTTTCACGGTAATGCATGGCAAAATTCGGCCTTTGCCGAGCAATTGCAGCCTTTTATTGATGACGGATATACCGTTTTAATGATGGAATATCGCGGTTTTGGCGATGCTGAAGGTAAGTTATCGCAACAAGCGATGTACAGTGATGTGGTAACGACTTTTGATTGGCTGAAAGATCAAGGGTATGAAAAAATCATTGTGTCAGGCTATTCTTTAGGTTGTGCTGCCGCTATCAGTTTGGCAAATCAGCGCAATGTTGACGGGTTAATGCTGACAGCACCGTTTGCCTCACTCTACGAGTTGGTCGGCGAAAAGCCGGTGCCGCTTGCACAATGGGCATTAAAAGATCATTATCCGTCCGATGAACTCATCAAAACCGTAAAAACGCCGACTTTGGTCGTTCATGGTAAAAAAGACAGATTAATCCCGTATCAACACGGGCAAAAAATTTACGATGCTTCCGGCGCCGAAGATAAACAACTGTTTTTACTTGATGAATCGTCACATCACAGTATTTATTACAAGCAAGAAAATGTTCCTTATTTGCAAACTTGGCTTGACGAGCATTTCGGAGCTGCCATCGAATAAAAAATATAGGATATCGTAAAGAAACGCTTGACATTCAAAGGTAAAAATATTTATATTGCATAAGATTTTAACGTCGGCGTTGTGCCGTTATTTTAAAAACAGGGATTTTAAATGAGTATTAGTCCGATACAATTTCTGCGTCAGGTAAGACAGGAAGTAAAAAAAGTTACCTGGCCGACAAAAAAAGAAGTCGTTCCGACTTGCACCATGGTTATTATGATTGTAGCCATGGCTACATTGTTCTTCTGCGTCGTTGATATGGTTTTAAGCTGGGGCGTAGATAAAATTTTGCAATTAGGTTAGGAGTTTTAAATGACCGCTCGTTGGTATGTTGTAAACGTATATTCCGGCTCAGAGAAAAAAGTAGCCGAATCGCTTAGAGAACAGGCCGTTCTCAAAAAAATGGAAGATAAAATTCAGGAAGTTTTCGTTCCGGTGGAAAATGTTATTGAAATTCGTCGCGGCACCAAAGTTAATGCCGAACATAAGTTCTTTCCGGGATATATCTTGGTTAAAATGGAACTTTCGGATGAAACGTGGCTCGTTGTTAAAAATACGCCGCGCGTCAGCGGTTTCTTAGGCAGCCGTAATAAGCCGCAACCGATCAGCGATGCCGAAGTCGAAAAGATTATGAACCAAGTTAAAGAGGGCGTTGAACGTCCGCAGACCAATGTTAATTTTGAAACCGGAGAACAAATCCGCGTTATCGACGGTCCGTTTGCTTCTTTCGTCGGGGTTGTCGAAGATGTCGATACCGAAAAGAGCAGACTCAAAGTTTCGGTTTCCATTTTCGGTCGTTATACGCCGGTTGAGTTGGAATTTTCTCAAGTCGAAAAAATATAGAAAACTCGTCTAACGGGTAACTACTTGTTCGCCGACTGTCTTATGTACCCTTTTTGTACACTGCGACAGTCGGCGAACTGCGTATTTACCTCGTTATCCGAGTTTTCTAAAGCCGTGCCGGTTGCCTTATGTACCCTTTTTGTACACTGCGAGAAAAGGCTTACGTCGTATTAACACACGCTATCCGAGTTTTCTAAAGCCGTGCTGGTTGCCTTATGTACCTTTGTTGTACACTGCGACAGTCGGCGAACTTCGTATTTACCGCGTTATCCGAGTTTTCTGCAAGAAGAAAGTCATTCTTGACCGTTAGGTCGAGAATCTCGGCTGATTTAAAATGATTCGGTTGATTTACCTTTTGCGGCAGGCAGCAGTTTCGACCAGCTTTTCGCATAAGTCGGCATAGCTTATACCGATATACTTGGCTTGTTCCGGAACGAGTGAAAGTGATGTCATCCCCGGATTGGTGTTAACTTCCAAAAATACGACACCGTCTTGCGGATTATAGCGAAAATCCGTGCGTGATACCGTATTGCAACCGAGAGCTTTATGCATGATTTCGGCATAACGCAGGCAAGTATCGGTTATATCTTGCGGTAAATCTGCCGGCAGAATGTGTTGCGTGAAGCCGTCAGTGTATTTGGCCTCATAATCATAAAACTCATTTTTGGCTTTAAGTTCGGTGACAACATAAGATTTGCCGTTTAAGCACATAGCCGTCAGTTCGCGTCCGGCGATAAATTCTTCAATTAAAACTTTAATATTATCATTCGGATAAGTGACTTTTTTTGCATCTTCTTCATTACGGACAATAAAAACGCCGACACTTGAGCCGTCACTGACCGGTTTAATAACATACGGATAAGGAATTTGGGTGCCGTTTTTGAAATATTCGCGGGCGGTTTTACATTCTCCTTTAGCGATTTTGACGCCGTTTTGGGCGGCAATCAGTTTTGTTAAATGCTTATCCATACCCAAAACCGACGGAATCACTCCGGAATGGGTATAAGGAATTTGCAACATATCTAACAAACCTTGGATTTCGCCGTCTTCGCCCCAATTTCCGTATAAACCGTTAAAAACAACGTCCGGTTTTTCGGCTTCTAAAACGTGTATAAAATTCCAGATATCGGTCAAATTGTGTTCAATGACATCAAAATCTTTACTTCTTAAAGCCGCGGCAATATCGCTTTTGGAATTGATGCTGACCTCGCGTTCCGCCGAAAAGCCGCCGAACAATAATAAAACTTTCTTTTTCATCTATTTTTTCCTTTATTATCTGAAATTTTCTGTTATTGTAGGGAAAATTGTTTAAGGAATGGCTAAATTATGAAAAGGTTTATAGCTTTTTTATGCTTGTTTTTTGCGCTTATTCAACCTGCCCATGCGGTGCGGGTTAAACAGTATATGAAAACGACAATCGGCTTGTTTGATGCTTGCGAACAAACATTGACTTACAGCTTTTTTAAAGACCATGACTATGATGTTAAGACCACATTGACCACAACCGGAACTTTCGGCGCGTTATATCCGTTTAACGGGATGTACCATGCGGTCGGAACTTATGATAAAAATTTATTTGTGCCGCAAGATTATTTTCAGGAAGCAAAATCACGTTTTCATCACCGCACCAAAGAATTGATTTTTGAAAATGGTGTGCCGAAGTATCGTGTCAGCACTAAAGATGAGAAAAAACGCCGCGATGAAGTCGTTTTGAATGAAGAATACGGACAATCACTTGATTTCTTATCGACACTCGGGGTTATTTTGGAACAGATTAATCGTAAGGGAAATTGTGATTTTAAGGGGTATTCTTTCAGCGGTAAACATTACTCCTTATCGAATGTCAAAACCGCCGGTAAGGAGAAAATAAAAACCGACTACTTTGAGGGGAAGGCTCTCAAATGCAAATATAATTTGGAAAATGTTGATGAAGACGAAGCCGGATTTTTGCTTTCAAGCGGTGAACCGGTCTATATTTGGCTTTTGCGCGATAAAGCGACCGATGCCTACTATGTGGCACGTATCGTTGTTGAGTCGACACCATTCGGGAAACTTGAATCTCTGACAACAAAAATAGAGGTAACAAAATGAAAAAAGCAGAATTACTTTTGCCGGCAGGCTCACTGATTAAAATGAAAACCGCCATACTTTACGGGGCTGATGCCGTTTATGCCGGTACACCGGATATGAGTTTGCGGACACAATCAAAATTTACCTTGGAAGACTTAAAAGAGGGAATCGAGTTTGTGCATTCGCACGGTAAAAAAATTTATTTGACGCTGAATTTGTACATTCATAACGAAGAAGCCGAAAAGTTGCCGCAGTTTGTGAAAACACTGCAAGAATTGCAACCGGACGGCGTGTTGGTTGCGGATCCGGGGGTATTTTATTATTTGCAACAAAACGCACCGGAATTAAAACGTTTTGTTTCAACGCAAGCCAACATCTGCTCTTGGCAAACGGTTAAGTTTTGGGAAACAATGGGGGCAAGTTTGTGCGTTTTGGGACGTGAAGTAACCTTTGCCGAAATGACCGAAATCCGTGAGAAATGTCCGGAAATGTTGCTCGAATGTTTCATTCACGGGGCGATGTGTATGTCATATTCCGGTCGTTGTCTGATTTCAAATTTCATGGCCGATCGCAGTGCCAATCGCGGTAAATGTGCCCACTGTTGCCGTTGGCACTATAAAATGCACTTGCGCTTAAAAGACGGTACGATTAAAGAAGTAGAAATCAACGAGGATAATGCTAAGGCTTTTGAATTTTTGCTCGAAGAAGAGTTCAGACCGGGCGAGTATTATGAAATCGTCGAAGATGAACATGGCGGTTATTTGCTCAACTCCAAAGATATGTGTTTGATGCCGCGCTTAAATGATATTTTGCGTATCGGTATGGACTCGCTTAAAGTTGAAGGTCGTAACAAAACCGAATATTATGCCGGTACGGTGGCACGCGCCTATCGTCAGGCAATTGATGATTACTATGCGAATCCTGAAAATTGGGATTATACCAAGTATATGGACGAGCTTTATGCTTTGCAAAACCGAGGCTATTGTTTGGGCTTCCATGACGGAAAACTGACGAATATCAGCCAGAATTATGAATATACGCGCACGTTGGGCGAATGGCTGTTTGCCGGTTCAATTGTCGAATGGCAGGGTGATGATGCAATTTTTGAAAGTCGCTATTATATTAATTCCGGTGAACCGATTGACTTTTTAATCCCTCATACATTAGAGAATTTGCGGCTGACTTTAACCGAGTTTGAAGATGCCGTGACCGGTGATATAACTCCGAAAGTTTCGGCCGGCGAAGGCAAAAAAATTCGTATTCGTCCGGAAGCGTGGAATAAACCGATTGACGAGGTTAAAAAGCTGTTGCCGCAATATACCATCGCGCGTAAATTGCAGGGCCTTAAAGGCGAAAATCAAGAAATGTATGACCGCAAGCGTCATGAATTTAATCAATTAGTCGAAGGTTGCCCGTTAGAGGAGTAAGCGTATGCCTAAAGTGGTGATTATAGCCGGCCCGACGGCTTCGGGAAAATCCGCTTTGGCGATTGATGTGGCACGAGCCTTAAATAGCGCGGTGCTCAACTGCGACTCGATGCAGATTTATAAAAATATTCCGGTGATTTCCGCGGCGCCGAGTGCTGAAGAACGCAAGCAGGTCGAACATCGTCTTTATGAAATTTTTGACTGTACCAAGCGCGGAAATGTTGTCGAGTGGCTTGATTTATGTGTATCT
>CAMVHF010000038.1 GCA_947167235.1 uncultured Alphaproteobacteria bacterium | reverse complement strand
CGATTGTCGGCCTATTGATGGGACGCGACAACGAATGTTTCTCCGCTGATTGGAATTATGTACAAGCCCTTGCTAAAACGGGCGTCAAGCTGCGTTTTCTGACCTATAAGCATTGCGAAATCCAACTTCAAGGGTGCAACGGCCTGGTTCTGCCCGGCGGCGCATTTGACTCTCCCGAGAGTTACTATGTCGATGCCAAGCAAACAGATGTTGAATTTCCGTCGCTTCGCAGTCAGGCTTACGCGCTGTGCATCCGCGGTGCTCTGGCACGCCAAATACCTATTTTAGGCATTTGTGCCGGTGCCCAGATGATTGCCGGCGAGTTCGGTCTTAAGCTGTATCGCAATTTCGACAACATTGAAACACCGATCGAGCACTACACGCTCAAAGATCGCGCTCATCGTATCGACATTGTGCCTGACACACCTCTGGCGAGAATTCTGCACAATCAAACACAGATGTTCGTCAATTCGCGTCACCGTGAGCTGGTTGCACCGATACGCCTTCAGCTTGAGCTGTTGGCTCATGCCAACAAGATTTCCGTCGAAGATGTTCAGCTGCCGCTTGACTTCTACGCTTTTGCCAATGACGGCGTGCCTGAGGCTTGGGGTTCGGAAGAATTGCACATTTTGTGCGTTCAATTCCATCCCGAAGATCTTGCGAAACACGGTAACACGATGATGCAAGGCTTCTACCAGTGGCTGGCCGACAAGATTTTCGAACGAAGGAAAGGCATCGGCGACAAGGTTCTGGCTTGATGCAGATTACAGACAAAGAAAGGGAAACTTCCGACCGGAAGTTTCCTTTTTTTATAATTCTCATACTCTGCAAACAAAAAAACCTCGGCAACCACCGAGGCTTTTTTGTTATAAAGAAACAAATGATTATTTCTTGATACCGGCGTTAACGTCTTTAACCGATACCGACAAATCGTCGGCAATACGGGCAGAACGACCACGCAATGCGCGCAAGAAGTATAATTTCGCACGGCGAACTTTACCGACACGAGATACTTCAATTTTTGCTACGTTCGGAGAATACAACGGGAATACACGCTCAACACCCTCACCGAAAGAAATTTTTCTAACTGTGAAAGAAGAGTTTAAACCGTCATTCTTACGAGCAATACAAACGCCTTCATAAATTTGAATACGTTCTCTGTCGCCTTCTTTAACTTTGGTATGAACACGCAAAGTGTCACCCGGCTTAAAGATCGGAAGATTTTTGCCTTCCAAGAGTTTTTCCATTTGCTCTTTTTCAATATTTTCGATAATGTTCATTTTTTTAAACCTTTTTATTAATTTGTTATTCCTATACACCACAATTTATTCAGAATCAAGCTTTTTTTCCAATAAATCGGGGCGACGTTGTTTCGTTATTTGAAGAGCCTGCTGTTTTTGCCATTTGGCAATATTTTCGTGATGTCCGCTCATTAGAATTTCTGGAACTTCTCGTCCCTTCCAGCTGACCGGACGTGTATATTGCGGATATTCCAACAAATTATCTTCGAAACTTTCATTTTCGGTTGAAGCCGCATTACCGAGAACCCCCGGTAACAGACGTACAACCGCATCCAACATAATCATTGCCGCTTGCTCACCGCCGGTTAAGACATAATCGCCGATACTGATTTCCTCAATACCGTATTCTTCAATCACGCGTTCATCAATGCCTTCAAACCGACCGCATATTACGGTTAAGTTCTCTAGCTTGCTTAACTCTTTGACTTTTGCTTGTGTCAGAGGCTTACCTTTCGGGCTCATATAAATGATTTTACCGCCCTCATAATTATGCTCGATCGCGTTTCCCAACACATCGGGACGCATAATCATACCGGCACCGCCGCCGCATGGCGTATCATCCACCGAGCCGTGCTTATCAAAAGCATAATCGCGGATATTAACGGTCTCTAACTGCCAAAGCCCCTCTTTTAACGCTCTTCCGGTTAATGAATACCCCAAAAAACCAGGGAATATTTCCGGAAATATGGTTAAAATTTTAGCTTTCAGCACCATTTTATGCCTCATCATCTTTTGCAAAAATCATTGTTGCAGATGTGACAATGATATAGCCTTCGTCAATATTTATGGTCGG
Source organism: uncultured Alphaproteobacteria bacterium (assembly GCA_947167235.1). GTDB lineage: Bacteria > Pseudomonadota > Alphaproteobacteria > RF32 > CAG-239 > RUG410. Next base: position 11,560 of record CAMVHF010000038.1, on the reverse strand, counting down.
CACATAAGCTTTGGTAAACGGCAACATTTCGGTTGCTTTCTGACCGGAAATTTTAATTTCGATAATATCTCCGGCACCAAAGTTATAAAATCCGATGACTTCACCGATAACGTTATCCTTTTCTTTAAGACAAACCTTCAAACCGACAATGTCCATTTGATAAAATTCCTCATCCGGAAGATCGGGAAAAACGTCTCTATCTACATAAAATTCGGTACCGACCAACGCCTCGGCGGTATTACGGTCCGTAACATCTTTGATTTGTATGCGAACGTTTGATGAAGCCTTTCCAACAACTTTGATTTGAAATTTCTTCGAGCCGTCTTCGGTTTCAACCGCACCGAATTTTCCGGCGGCAAACGGCAGTCGCGTATAGCAACTGAATTTGACTTCACCTCTAATTCCGTGAGCGGCAACGATTTTTCCGAGACAAACTTTCTTTTCCATTTTCAAAGTCCTACACTTTCAGGCTCAAAATAACTCTTAATTTTTATCTTGTCGAAAATTATTCAGCAGAAGCTTCAGAACTTGCAGCTGCAGCAGCGGCAGCAGCTTCTTGTTTAGCTTTCATTCTTTCAACAGCTTTTTCTTTAGGCGCAGATTTTTTCGGCTGTTCACGAGTTTTCGGAGCAGCGCACAGACCTAAAGTAGAAAACATTTTCTGTAATCTTTCGGTCGGTTGAGCACCTTTAGACAACCAAGCAGAAACTTTTTCTTGATCCAAAACGAGTCTGTTTTCGTTATCTTGAGGCAACAACGGATTGTATGCACCTAATTTTTCAATATATCTACCGTCACGTGGAGCTCTGGAATCAGCAGCTACGATATGGTAATACGGACGTTTTTTAGAACCACCGCGAGATAGTCTGATACGTACTGACATTTAGTTTTTTCCTTTCAAAAATTTATTTCCTAAAACGGAAATTTTCTGTTCATCCCACCCGGAAAACCTCCGAACGGGTTACCTTTAAACATTTTAGCCATCGACGACATCGCGCCGAATTTGCCCATTTTTTTCATCATTGTCGACATTTGCTCATAAGATTTGAGCAAAACATTGACATCATGAACTTCTACTCCGGAACCGAGTGCGATTCTTCTCTTGCGAGAAGCTTTTATAATGCTCGGATGCGAACGTTCTTCTTTTGTCATCGAAAGAATAATCGCTTCCTGTTTTTTCATCAGATTGTCGCACACGCCGGACTCTTCAATCTGAGATTTAAATTTTGACAATCCGGGAATCATTCCGATAATGCTCCCCATACTGCCAATCTTCTGCATTTGTCTCATTTGCATCAACATGTCGTTTAAATCAAATGAGCCTTTCATCATTTTACCGGCCATAGCCTCCGCTTCGGTGCGATCAACGTTTTCAATGGCTTTTTCAACCAGTGATACCACGTCACCCTGCCCTAAAATGCGGCCGGCAATACGGTCGGCATGAAATTCTTCAATATCATCAATTTTTTCGCCGGTACCCAAAAATTTAATTGCTACATCGGCAACCATTTTCATCGACAAAGCGGCACCGGCACGGGATGAACCGTCAATTCTGGTCAAAACCAGACCGGTCACACCGACTTTTTCGTTAAATTCTTTGGCAACGTTGCAAGCTTCCTGACCGATTAAAGCATCGGCAACCAACAACGTTTCCGTCGGCTCGGCAAGTTTTTTGACTTCGACAACTTCATTCATCAAAGCTTCATCAATTTGCAAGCGACCGGCCGTATCCAAAATCAGCAAATCATACACACCGGTTTTAGCTTCTTTTAAGGCACGCTTGGTAATCTCGAGCGGCTTTTCGCCTTTAACAATCGGCAAAACATCTACTTCAATCTGATTACCGAGCTGTTGCAATTGTTCCTGAGCTGCCGGACGATAAACGTCTAACGAAGCCAGCATAATCCGCTTATTTTTTTTGAGCTTTTTAGCGATTTTAGCGGCAGTCGTTGTTTTACCCGAACCCTGCAATCCGACCAGCATCCAGCAAACCGGTGCCGGTGCGTTAAAATTAAGTTCGGTAGATTCCGCACCCAACAGCTTAACCAGCTCATCATGAACGATTTTGATAACCATCTGCCCAGGTTGAACCGATTTAACAACCTTTTCACCTAAAGCTTCTTCTTTAACTTTGGCAATAAATTCTTTAACAACCGGCAGAGAAACATCGGCCTCTAACAATGCCACGCGAATTTCACGCATTGCATCGTCAATATCTTTTTCCGACAACACACCGCGGGAGGTTATCTTGGAAAAAGCTTGGCTGAGCCGGTCTGTTAAACTTTCAAACATACGTTTGTACCTTTTGCAAAAGTTAATATATACAAATTTACGCCAGTGTGCGAACCCTCGCTGACTGACGGACTCCGTAGAGCTTAAAATTTTTACATCTGTTTACGGTAAAAACTTTATAAATTCGGTTGTTTTATAACCGATAAAAACCGACTTGTCAACCCTAAAAATATAAAAAAATCCCCTCACCGCCAAGCAAGGGGACTTTTTTTTATTTGAAACGCGAATATTATTTATATTCGGCCAAATGCTCTAACAAAGCACGCTTTTCATTAACGTTTTCCTGAGCTTTGTTTAACAGCATATTGTAGCGTTCCGGATTGGCTTTGTTAACAACCTGGAAGCGGGTTTCGCTTGCCATGAAGTCAGCCAAAGGCTTGCTCGGCGCTTTAGAATCCAAAGTCAGCGGAGCTTTACCTTCTTTAACATTTTCCGGATTGTAGCGATACAACGGCCAGCTGCCGGTCTCAACAGCATCTTTTTGGTGAGACAAACCGTCAGCCATATTCAAGCCTTGGTTGATACACGGACAGTAAGCGATAATGATAGACGGACCATCATAAGCTTCTGCCTCGTTAAAGGCTTTAATTACCTGCATATCGTTGGCGCCCATAGCAACTTGAGCAACATAAACGTTACCGTAAGACATAGCAATCATAGCCAAATCTTTCTTCGGTAATTCTTTACCGGCAGTTGCGAATTTAGCGGAAGCACCCATCGGGGTAGCCTTAGACTGTTGACCGCCGGTATTGGAGTAAACGCCGGTATCAACAACCAAGATATTGACGTTACGGCCGGAAGCAATAGCGTGATCCAAACCGCCGAAACCGATATCATAAGCCCAACCGTCACCGCCGATAATCCATACGGATTTCTTAATCAGGTAGTCGGCAACTTCGTTCAAGTGTTTAGCTTCTTCGCTGTTAATGTTAGCCAATTTAGCGCGTAAAGCGGCAACATTGTCGCGTTGAGCATCGATTTCGATATCGTTGGATTGCGGATTAGCCAAAATCTTGTCGGCAATATCACCCAACTGGTCTTTTAAGCCGTTCAACAAAGATTTAGCCATCTCATTGCCGTGGTCGATAGAGATACGCATACCTAAACCGAATTCGGCATTGTCTTCGAACAATGAGTTAGCCCAAGCCGGACCGTGACCTTTTTAATCTTTGCAGTACGGGGTTGTCGGCAAGTTACCGGAGTAAATTGATGAACAACCTGTTGCATTGGCAACAACCATGCGATCACCGAACAATTGCGTAATCAACTTAATATACGGTGTTTCACCGCAGCCGGCACAAGCACCGGAGAATTCAAACAACGGACGAATAAGTTGAGTTGTCTTCGGCATATTTTTAACAACTTCGGTTCTCTTAACATAAGGTAATGTTTCAAAGAACTTCCAGTTAGCCTTTTCAACTTCCAAATGATTTTCAATATGATCCATATTGATAGCGTGTAATTCCGGATTTTCTTTATTCTTAGCCGGACAAGCGGTAACGCATACGCCGCAGCCTGTGCAGTCTTCCGGAGAAATTTGCAGCATGAATTTTTTGCCGGCAAATTCCTTACCTTTGTATTCGGCACGCTTTAATGTAGCCGGAGCGTTCTTCAATTCTTCATCCGAAGCAACCTTCATACGGATAACACCATGCGGGCAAACGATAGAACATTTACCGCATTGAATACAGGTATTCGGATCCCAAACCGGAACTTCGGTCGCAATACAACGTTTTTCGTATTGTGTTGTTGCTGTCGGCCATGTACCGTCTACAACTTCCTGTAATTCGGATGTGGTAATGCTGTCACCCTTATCGGCAATCAATTTAGCGGTTAAGCCCTGTACAAATTCAGGAGCTTCGGCCGGAACCGGTGCTAAACGATGGAATTTGGATGTAACATGATCCGGATATTTAACTTCAAACATGTGTTCCAAAGAAGCATCAACGGCAGCATAGTTCTTTTGAACAACGGCATCACCCTTCTTGGAATATGTTTTCTTAATAGCGGCTTTAATTTGGGCAATAGCTTCGTCTTTCGGCAAAATGTTCGAAATAGCGAAGAAGCATGTTTGCATAACCGTGTTAATTCTTTGGCCCATACCGGTTGCACGAGCAACTTCAACAGCGTTAATTGTGTAGAATTTTAAGTGCTTAGCCAAGATTTGTTCTTGAACTTCAATCGGTAACTGATCCCAAACTTCTTCAGCCTTGAACGGTGCATTCAATAAGAATGTGGCACCGTCTTTGGCAATGTGCAGAATGTCAACCTTTTTCATAAATTGGAATTGGTGACAAGCAACAAAGTCTGCTTTATTAATTAAGTAAGCCGATCTGATCGGATTATCCGAAAAACGCAAGTGAGAAGTTGTCATAGAGCCTGATTTACGAGAGTCGTAAACGAAATAGCCCTGACCATACTTACCGGCATCTTCGGCAATAATTTTAATCGAGTTTTTGTTGGCACCGACCGTACCGTCAGCACCTAAGCCGAAGAATACGGCACGAACAACATCATTCGGCTCAACATCAAAGTTGGCATCATAGCTCAATGATTTGTGTGTTAAATCATCTTCAATACCGACCGTAAAGCCGTTAATCGGTTTAGCTGCAACGGCATTATCGAATACAGCCTTAGCCATAGCCGGTGTAAATTCTTTAGAAGACAAACCGTAGCGACCGCCGTAAATTTTCGGTAAAGCGGCCAATTTGCCGTTTGAAAATGCCTGAGACAAAGCGGTAACAACATCCAAATACAACGGTTCACCGAGTGAGCCGGATTCTTTTGTTCTATCCAAAACAGAAACGGTTTTAACCGTCTTAGGCAAAGCCTTCAAGAAAGATTCTGTCGGGAAAGGACGATATAAATGTACTTTCAAAACGCCGAGTTTAGAACCATGAGCATTTAAGTATTCGATAGCTTCTTCAACCGTTTCGGCACCCGAACCCATAACGACAATCACGTTTTCGGCATCGGCAGCACCGGTATAGTCTACAACATGATATTGACGACCGGTAATTTTGGCAAATTTATCCATTTCTTCCTGAACAATACCTTCTACTTTTTCATAGTAAGGATTGCAAGCTTCACGACCTTGGAAGAATACATCCGGATTTTGAGCCGTACCGCGGATAACCGGTGATTCCGGACGTAAAGCATGTTCAGCGTTGAACTTGTAGTTTACGCCGTCCATCATAGCGCGCAAGTCATCATCGGACAACAATTTAATCTTTTTAATTTCGTGAGAAGTACGGAAACCGTCAAAGAAGTGCATAAACGGTACGCGTGAACGAAGTGTTGCGGTTTGAGCAATGGCGGCCATATCACCGGCTTCTTGAACCGAATTAGAGCAAAGCATTGCAAAACCTGTCTGACGACAACCCATTACATCGGAATGATCGCCGTAAATAGACAAAGCATGATAAGCAAGTGAACGAGCGGCAACATGCATAACAAACGGCATTAACTCACCGGCAATTTTATACATATTCGGAATCATCAACAGCAAACCTTGTGAAGCGGTAAACGTTGTTGTCAATGCACCGGCCTGCAAAGCACCGTGACAAGCACCGGCAGCACCGGCTTCGGATTGCATTTCCTGTACATCAGGAGAAACACCCCAAATATTTTTTTGTTTAGCGGCAGACCACGCATCAGCCCATTCACCCATCGGAGAAGACGGAGTAATCGGGTAAATAACGCAGACTTCGTTCAAGCGGTGCGCAACCGAAGCACAAGCTTCATTGGCATCCATCATTTTCATTTTAACATCTGACATTTATAATATCCTTTAAGTTGATTATAAAAAAGTAACAAAAAACAAGCTGTATAAGCACTTATTTGCCACTTAAGTTTTTGTAAACAAAAATGTTTATGGCGTTCTTATATCACAACATAATCAAAAATCAAGTACAATTATAAACTGTGCAAAGAGTTTTTTTGTTTTTTATACTTGACAAAACTTTCGGAAAGATATATAAGTTTTAGCACAATGAAATTTTTATAGAATTCGCAATTTTTTACTACATATTATTTATTAACTAAATCTATTACGCTTATGTTGAAAAAAGTGTTGGAGAATGGCATCAATTTGGTATGCTGTGAGAGTCATGGTTCTGGATTTGAGGTATCCTTGACCATTAAGTCCGGTCATCAGAACGAGCCCAAGTTGGGTTTGGCCGCACTGTATGAGAACATTGTTGCCCAACAGGCACAAGGCGGTATCTCGGCAGTTTACGGCGGTAACATCACTTCGTTCTTCACCGGTGGTTCTATGAACGAGCTTAGCAAGAAGCTCAATCTTCTCTGGCATTTGTGCAGTCACCCAGTTATCAACGATGATACGGTGACGGAAGCTGCAAATGATGTTGTGTTGCACACGATGGACCTGGCAGGTGTTCCCATGCGTCAGACCAAGCTGGCTTACAAGCATACCGCTTTCAGTCAGAATGAAGTTGTCTGGGACACTGATGAGTACATCAAACGTGTGACGGCGCTGACAACCGATGACGTGAACGACTACATCAAGACTTGCTATGTCGGCAAAAACCTGATTATCGGTTACTCCGGTCCCGAGAGCAGCTTTGACCGTGTTGAGAAGCTGGTTTCTTCGTTGTTCGGTAAATTGCCCGAAGGCAAGCGCTGTCCTGTCAGTGACCTGCTCTACACCGGCGGCTATCAGGAGATTCCCGGAAACGGTGCCATCCAGATTGCCATGTTCGGTTGGGACATTTCGCGCCTGAGCAATTTTGCCGAGACCAACGTACTGATGAGTATGCTCTCTGCCCGTCTCGAGCGCGCTTTGGCTCCGCTGAAGGCTACATCCGAGGTCAAGATTGCCGGTTACTTCGGTTACCGCACATTGAGGATCTGCGTTAGCTGCATGAACCGCAACAACTTCAAGAAGGTTCTCGATGTTGTCTGCGAGAATGTTCGCCGCATCACTCATGAAGATGCCAGTGACCGTCGCATAGAAACCTCTCGCCAGCGTGCCATGACCGAGCGCCTGGCTATCTCGAATGAAGCCTTGCCTCGTTCGGTTCATGCCGCCTGGTTGCACTTGAAGCGTGGAATCGACTACGACAACGACCGTTGCATCCGCAACATCTGGCGCACAACAGCCGAAGATGTCCGCGACAAGGCTCTCGACATCTTCACCAAGAAGATGACTTGCGTGATGTACGGCGCCAAGGAATCGTATGATGATTTGCTCGCCAAAATGGATCTGCACTAAGCAGGTGATGTTTTAGATTTGTAATTGACTTTATGAAAGGAGGCTGTATACTGCAGTCTCCTTTCGGGTTTTTAAACAGAGGCTCTTTATGGATATTTTAATAGACACGATCGTTGACAACATAAAACTTATTCCGTTTTTGTTTATCACTTACTTATGTATGGAATATCTGGAACATAAAACTTCCGATAAGGCGCAAACGCTCATCAAAAAGGCCGGTTTCAGCGGACCGTTAATCGGCAGTCTGCTCGGTGCTTTACCGCAATGCGGCTTTTCGGTAGTTGCCTCAAATTTTTACACGGCGCGCATTATCGGCTTGGGTACTTTGATGTCTATTTATCTGTCAACATCCGATGAGATGTTGCCGATTTTGATTTCGAGTGCCGTATCTCCGTCTCTGATTGCCGCTATTATCGGCTACAAAGTTTTGTGTGGTATTATTTTCGGATATGCCGTTTATAGTGTCGAATATGCCAAGCCGCGTCCGCAAATTGATATCGAGCGTTTTTGCAACAATGAACAATGTCATTGCGGACATGGTATTTTAAAACCGGCTGTTAAACATACTTTGGAAATCAGTCTGTTCATTTTTATCGTCACTTTATTTTTCAATTTGGCCTTAGCTTATTTTGATTTACATCACTTTGTCAGATTTTTACAAATTCCGTTACTCGGTGAACTGGTAAGCGGTATCATCGGCTTATTACCAAACTGCTCGGCTTCGGTTATCTTAACGCAACTGTATTTGGAAGATTACATCAATATCAGCACGCTTTTAAGCGGCAGTCTGGTTAACGGCGGCGTCGGTCTGCTGGTTTTGTTCCGGGTTAATCACGATTGGCACGAAAATTTCAAAATCCTCGCCCTTCTGTACGGCTGCGGTATTTTAGGCGGTCTGATAAGCTGTCTGCTTTTTTTGTAGATTACCGCATATTATAACTTTACATAGCTCGGTTTTTTTTTATAATTCCTATGTATCTTATAAGGAGTATGGTTATGGCAAAGCGTAAAACCCCGAAAACAGCTCAATCGAATGTTATTTCCGAAAATAAAACCGATATAACATCTGCAGAGCAACCGACTGTTCATAAAAAAAAATCTAAGATGCTCTATGTATTTTTGCTGTTTTTACCGGTGCTTATTTTAATAACCGGCGGCATATTGTTCCAACGGTTGACACTTAAAAAGCCAGAAATTTCGGTTGTCATGCCGGTTTACAATACCGCCAAATATCTGCCGGAAAGTATTTCCGGCGTGTTAGCTCAAACATTTAGGAATTTTGAACTGATTTTGGTTAATGACGGTTCAACCGATAAATCGCTTGAAATCATGCAAAAATTTGCGAAACAAGACAAACGTATTAAAATTATCAATATGGATAAAAATTCCGGTGCCGCGGCTGCACGTAATGAAGGAATTAAACATATTACCGGCGAATATACATTGTTTGTCGATTCCGATGACTTTATGTTTCCGACAATGTTAGAGAAAATGCTCAATCGGGCACAAATATTTAATCTTGATATCACCATGGCTCTGGCTTGGGCCGTTTATACGCCGACGAATGCGATGCTTCCTCTGTCTACCGTTGATCAGAAAGTGTCATTTGCCTATAAATTTTTGCAGAAAAATAATATAGATGTCTTTTCATATAAAAGACTTCCTGATATTTTTTTTCAGACGGCTCGTAAATATGTTTGGGATAAATTAATTAAAACTTCCATTATCAAAGATAATAAATTGTATTTTGATAATGTCGCCAGCCACAACGATACTTATTTTATTACAATGGCGATGATTCATGCCAAGCGTATCGGTTACATCACTGATCGAGTCTATTTATACCGTGCCAGCCGCAGCGGTGCGGTCAGTGAAAAAAATCCGGATGACATGAAATCATCATATTTTACCTTTGTCAAAATCAAACAAGCCATGGAAAATATGGGCGTTTATGACGAATTATCTAAATCATTTATGAAATGGGTCGGCGCTTTTATTCCACCGGATGATTGGCCTTTATCTGCGGAAGGCCAGATTTACCGTCAAAAGCTCATAGAGCTGAGATACGGCGACTATGCCACATATCTTAAAAATATTGCGCAAGAACCGAAAAAACAAGATAAAGGTACAGAACCGGACCATATATTAAACAAAAGCTCAAACTGAGCATACGTTTTGTACCGAATATCTTCATTTATTTTTCAAGCAAAATTAAAGCCACCGCTGCAATCAATAACAACAAAGCTTTGCGGCGGTTTACTTTTTTAAATGTTCCGTTGACACCGAAATATCGGAGTACTTGACCGCCTATCATAATCCAAATGATGTATAAATACAAGGCGGCCGTAACATACGACGGATTAGAAACACTGAACATCGCAAAGTTTTTGGATACCATACAGCAAATTCCGATTAAAAGTACCCAACTGTACTTTATGTTTTGCATACTGTATAAATGACAGACTTCTCCGCCGCGATACAGATATAATCCAAAATTAAATAATGCAATTACCGCACCGGTTAACAAAATATAATAATAGCTGCCGGCCATTACCTGTTCCGAGGTCAGATAGCTCATACATAACTTATTGATGTTATCACAAACTGCCGCTCCTAAATAAAACGGCAACAAATATGCCAAAGCCGCCTTGGTATCAGCATCCTTCTTAAACGAAGCCGTTGCATAAACAATACAGGACAGTGTTACAACCACCCCGATAAATTTCAGCGGATTACTGATAAGCTGTATTCCTTCGGCCGGTTTTAATAAAAACCATACGACAAACACAACCCCGACACTGAACGGATGCAATGATGAAATGATTTCCGCGCCCCATTTTTGCATGGCCTGATAATTGCGATTATCAATATATGCAATCACGCATCCTTGCAATAAGCACAGTGCATAAAATTGCCATGCACCTATAAACGGGAAAAGCGGTAAAAACGGCAGCAACACAATAACCGGCACAATCCCCCGATAAAACATAAAAACATTCGGAGATATTTTGGCCGACTGATTACCGAAATAGTATAAAGCCGAAAATAAGCTCGATATTATAACATACACAAACCACATTTTATTCTCGACTTTTTTTCAACTTTTTATCGACATAGCGACTAACCGTTTGCAAAGAATCTTCTGTCAACGTATGGTCTTTTTCGCGTTTAAGCTTTATAAATTCATAATCTCCAAAAAGATTATTACCGTGTACAAAAAATTCATCATCCGTAAAATTGGGATTTTTAACCGAATACCCTAAAAAACGAGCAATCATGGCCGATATTTCATAATGTGAAATATACTTTAAATTCGTATTTTTCGGTTGTGGCGTACCAACCAAAATAAAAGGCACCGAATACACTTCCGCAGCCAGTTTATTATGTCCGTATTTACCGTCCGGTAAGCCCAGCATTTCGCCATGGTCAGCCGTAAATATAAATTGGGCATTTTCAATATTCTGGGCTTTTATGTGATTTATGATTTGAGCTAATACGGAATCAATATATAAAACAGCATTATCATAAGCGGCGTTTTCTTCCTCAAACCGGCTGTTATCATTAGGTTTAAACACATCAAACTCCGGATGATGCTCATAGCATTTTTCATAAGGTGAATGTGTACTGCGAAAGTTCAAAACAACAAAATTCTTACCGTTTTTCAAATCAATCTGCTTGAACAATTCCACCAAATAATCTTCTTTTTCGGATTTAAACCGACGGCGATTACTTTCCGAGGTGATTATTTTATCAATATACGGAACACCTATTAAATTTGTTTGTTTCATATCATAGGCTGAATAAAAATAGGTTTTATAACCGTTTTCTTTCGCCATCTTAAACAGATTTGTCGTATAGTTTTTTAATTTCTGTATATTTCCAGGTTCCTTTACCATATTGAAAAACAATGGCAGTGATGCGTGTGTCGATACCCCGCTGGAAACGGCTACGGCCGCATAGAAATCATCATTTTGAGCCAATTTTTTATTATCATCTTTTTTATTATCTTTTTTATCCCCTTTCTCACTTATTAAA
>CAMVHF010000037.1 GCA_947167235.1 uncultured Alphaproteobacteria bacterium | reverse complement strand
CAACAAAAAAAGCCGCCTAAAGGCGACTTGTTTTATTGGTGCCGGTTAGGAGATTGCCTTCGGCGCTGCGTCTCATATCGGCCAGGCCGACCGGCACACTCCCGTGCGCCTTATTCGCCTTGTCAAACGCCCTTTCTCGTGCGTTCTTCTCCCCTTAACCGATACCAACAAAAAAAGCCGCCTAAAGGCGACTTGTTTTATTGGTGCCGGTTAGGAGATTCGAACGCCCGACCCACGCATTACGAATGCGTTGCTCTACCAACTGAGCTAAACCGGCAATGCAAGATATACATAAAACACTTTGAAAAATTTTTCAAGCATTTTATTCGCATATTGCATAATTTTGGCTCCGGAGTAATTATTCTCCCTTGTGAACAACAACCTGCGGGAACGGAATTTCAATCCCTTCTTCGATAAAGCGTTTATTAATGGCAAAACGCAAATCACTCGGTACAGTCCAACCTTTGCGAATGTCATTAACATAACAGCGCAATTCAAAATCCAAACTGCTTGAACCGAAATCCTTAAACAAAACCATCGGTGCCGGATTTTTCAAAACCGTCGGATGTTTGGCGGCACATTCAAGCAGTATTTCACGAACTTTTTCCACATCTGAACCGTAGGCAACACCGACATTGACAACTTGTCTGGACATATTATCGCCGTGAGTTAAGTTGGTAACCGATGAAGAAATAAGCGTTGCGTTAGGGATAATAACACTGGTGCGGGCAAAACTTTGGATTTCGGTTGAACGAATATTAATTTGCTTAACCGTACCCTCCGTACCGTCAATATTAACCCAGTCACCGACACGGAGCGGGCGCTCAAACAATATAATGATACCGGCAACTAAATTTTTAATAACATCCTGCAAACCGAAACCGATACCGACGGATAAAGCACCGGCGATGAATGCAAGGTTGGTTAAATCAACACCGATAGCTATAACCGCTAACAGTGATGAAATAATAAAACCGACAAAGCTGAAACCGGATATTAACGAGTGCTTGATACCGTCATCCATGTCTATTTTAGCTAAAACGTTTTCGGCGACTTTGTTGCGGATAAGCTTAAATACTTTTAATGACCCGAAAAATACGGCAATACCTATGGCAATTGCTATTAAAGATATTTCCATTCCGCCGATTTTGAAACCGAATAACAGCTTTTTGAAAGCCTGTAATATAAAGTCAGCCGGTAAACCCCAGAAATTAAGGAGTGTGAAAATTAAAAACAAAACCAAAGTCGGTGTTATAATCGTATGTAACCAAAAATCTATTTTTTCAACGTATTTTTTGCTGCTGCGAATACTTTTCATCCACGGACCGGATAAAATGACCTTTTTGGTAATTTCTACAAGCGAACGGCGCAGAATTTCAAACAGTCCGCATAAAATCAAAGTTCCGATAATGTGGTTGAATATAAATAATGAAAGTTCCGGATATCCGAATAAAGATAATGCGAAAATACCCAAACAAAGCAAGTGTGTAACAACAATCACCTTAAAACCGGTATTTACTTCTTCATTATCTTCGGTTTCTTCGTTGTTGTCTTTGTTTTCATCTTTATAGGTGTTGAAAGCAATTTGAGCAAACCACATTAAGAAAAAGGCTTTAACAGCACAACTGATAATCATCAGAAAATGTATGGTTGAAATAGGATATTGTGCTTGCATTGTGACAATAACCGGAATGGCGGCTATGGTGTTAATAATAATGAAAGCGTAAATCATTCGCATAAATCGAATCGCTTTTTCACTGGATATCTCAATTAAGCGCCATTGCGGATAATATGGGGCAAAAGTCACACGGGCGATTGTGCCTTCGGCAATAGCCAGCAAACTCATAAACCCTACGGCCATTAAAATCGTGTGCAGTAAGCTGTCGGCAAAAATTTGGGTACTGGTCATCCATAACATACAACCGGCGATCAAAAAGGCAAAAATAACACCTCTGGCAATGGCAACGGCAACCGCCGCAATGACTTTACGATTAAATTTAGGTTTTTCGATGTCTTCTTTATATCCCCAGTTTTTGAGAATGAATTTACGCAAAAGAATAGCTAAAACCAAGGCTATCATTAAAATAAAGAACATTGATATAATGTTAAATAAAGCCATGGTTTTTTGTTCTTCAGGCAGGTTATTATACCAATCAACCGGTGATTTTGTCATATCCCAAAAGAAAATAGCGGATGATTTCATACCGTTAAAGAAAATAATCGGATTTATAAATGCCGACTGTTTGGTAATTAAATCGCCGTAAGTTTTTTGATTGCGGACATTTAATGTTTGAACGTTTAAATCATCGATTTTAATAACCAATAAATCGGCTTCTTTTATAATGCGGTCTAAAGTTGCCAGTTCTTGAGATAATTGTTCACGCTGTCTGGTGATGGCACTGTCTTCTATTTCACCGTCTTTCGGACCGTTACCCAAAGCGTCAAGTTGTTTTTGAATAAATTTAATCTGCTTTTCCAAATCTTTACGGCTGGCAGCAATTTGCGCATCGGCTTGAGTCAAATAAGAAATGTATTCATCGATTTTTTCTTTAGAAATCTTTTCTTTACCGAGATTGTTTTGAATTTTGCCGATTTTCTCATTAATTCCCGTAAAATCGATATTTATACCGATTGTTTCGGCAATTTCGGTTGTCGTCGGTGCTTTGGTTTTTTTAGAAGCCGCGTAGCCCGTTGAGCCGAGACAGAATATACCGATAAAAAGAACAGTCAGAAATTTGGAAAAACACTTTACCATTTTTTATCCTATTTTTTCAAAAGAGTTTGTAATATATTGTATGCGTTTTGAGCACCGCCGGCGCGTAAATCATCGGCCACGCACCAAAAACTGAAACCATTTTCAACCGACACGTCTTGTCTTAAACGGCTGACGTAGATATCACTTTCGGTTTGAACGTCATTTAATGAAACATAACCGCAGTCAACATGCTTATCAAATACGACAACACCTTTGGTATCGCGCATTAAATTACGGATATCATCGACATCGACATCTTTGGCGCATTCAACGTTAATAAATTCACCGATACCGATAAATGCCGGTACAACAGCGCAGTTTGCATGTACTTTAATTTCGGAATCCAAAACTTTTTTGATTTCAACATTCATTGACCACTCAAACTTGGTTTCATCACCGATAAATTCACCGACTTGCGGCAAAACGTTGAAAGCGATTTGTTTATGGAACACTTCTTCATCATCTACGAGCGGTTCGTTCATAAAGATTTTGCGGGTTTGGTTAAATAGTTCGTCCATAGCTTCTTTACCGTAAACCGATGCAGCCATATAAGTGTTGATGACCATACGCTTGATATCATATTGCGAAGCAATTTTTTGCAAAGGAATCAACAATTGTGTGACTTGCGGTGACGGAACGGCAATAATGCCTTTTTTGGCATCGGCAATTTTATCATCGTTAATGCCGGAAACAATAACCGGTACATCGGAATCCGTGACATAAGCACCGGAACAGTCAATAACCATAACACTTTTGGCTAAAGCATGCGGAATATAGCGTTTTGATATTTCGGACGAAGTGCAAAATACCGCGATTTTAACGGCTGAAAAATCAAAATCATTTAAATTATAGACGTCAATATCAATATCTTCGCCGTATGACATTTGTGTACCGAGCGGGCTATCCGTATCAACGGCAAAGATATCATCCGCTGAAGTGCCGTTTTCTTCCAAAAGGTTTAAGAGTTCTCTACCATGGCTTTGTTGTGCGCCGACAATTGCAATTTTTTTCATTTTGAATCCTTTGTTATGTATTGTTATGGCTACAATATAACAAAAATATTTAAAATCTATAAAATTTTAGGCGGTTTTTGCTGATTTTACAAATAAATTTCGGTTATATTTATTTTTACTTGCTTTTAAGCATAAAACTTTTAATATAATTCTTGCCGGTAAGAGATTATCGGCGGAGTATCCTAACTCCTCGCAGAATAAACTCCTCATAATAGGGGAGATGGTTGAATATATTGAATAGACCATACTGTTTCTGTGACAGTTAGGAACTCCCCTGCCTTGAAGGATTTTTAAGGCAGGTTTTTGTTTTAATTTAAGCAAAAAAGGGGAGTTCTTGAAAAATGATCACAAACTTTATGGATAAACAATCCGTTATTGATATTGGCGAAGAGTTATTTAAGCTACGCCGTTCAAAGCATTTATTTTTAGCTCAAGTTGCCCGAAAAACCGGTGTTCCTATCAAATCCGTCGAGGGAATTGAACTGGGGCGTTATATAAAATTCGGTGATTTACGACTATTATTGCGCTTTTATGGTAAAAAAATAAGAATCACTCTGGAATAATTCGAAACGAATGAATATTCCGCGGAAGCTCAGTATAGCGACAAATGAAATTTTAAAAACGAAAAAGCGTTCCTTATCACAAGGAACACTTTTTCTTAACAGAGTTTAGTGATTTCTGACGCCGCGGCGATTGAAGCCGAAGGCGGAGAGCACTTTGAATCGTCTCAAATTTAACCAACGGAAGTGAAGTTTTTCGTTGTTCTTAGGACTGAGCTTTGCCTCATTTTCATCACTTTCTTCATTTTCATCATCGGTCTTTTTGAAACCATAAACTGTCTCTTTGGGCAATAAGGCTTCCTTGTTGTAGATTACTACCGGCTCATCGGGCGGTGGCGGAGGAAGATCGGGCGCCGAAGACAGCATTGATGTCATAATAAGTACTGTAAGCATATAACGTGTAGGTTTTTTAGTTATAGATACCAAATCTTCTAAAGCCGTTGATTGTGTCCTTCGGGCCGTAGGTCACACCGCCGAGCGTGAAAGCTCCCTTGACTTCGTTTTTGTTGGAAATCAATGCGGTAGAAATGATCCGAACTTCACCGGTCTCAATGCGGTAGATGGCAGCCTTGGATTTGCCGACGGGCTTGTAGAAAGCATAGAAAGGAAGATTCCTCTTTCTCTTGTAGTCGCCTTGCTTAGCAGACTCGCGGGTAACGGTGGTCTTCTTGGTGCGGCGGTACTTCAGAGACATCTTCACAAGAGAAATCGCTGTCTCATCAGCCTCGAGGCCCTCGTTCTTCACGGCTTCCATCATCTTGTTGTTTACACAGTGTTCGTTAATTCTGCGCAGATCGATAGTCTTT
The DNA here is from genome assembly GCA_947167235.1 of uncultured Alphaproteobacteria bacterium. Classification (GTDB taxonomy): domain Bacteria; phylum Pseudomonadota; class Alphaproteobacteria; order RF32; family CAG-239; genus RUG410. The sequence goes on along the minus strand of CAMVHF010000037.1, from coordinate 9,238 downwards.
TTCGTCATATACTTATTTGTTTAAGTGGTTAATAATGAATATCATAATTATACATACATTGGAAATATTTATAGCACCGTATTTGAAAAAAATCAAGCAAAAAATGACAAAAAATTATTTCCGACATTTTGCGAATAAATCAAGAGGTTGTCGGTATTCTTGTGTATTTATACCGCTTAATCCCAATATTAAATGAAAAATATTATCATGCGAAATCGGTTTTATCGTTCCGTTTTTTAAACAATCTTTGTCTAAATTTAAGTCTGTCAGCGTTGTCGGTTCCGCCCAAACAAAAAACGGAATTTGTTTTTGCGTATCGGGTGCAATAATGTATGGTGCAGAGTGCAGATATAAGCCGTTTTCGCCTAACGACTCGCCGTGATCGGATACATAGATAACAACAATATTGTAATTATCTTTGTATTTTTGAGCTTCCTCGATAATGTCGGCTATATTTTGCGACGTGTAATAAATTGTATTGTCATAAGTGTTTGTAAGTTCCTCTTGTGAACATTCATTAAGTTTTTCGGTATTGCAAACAGGTTTATACTGCTCGAATTGTGCCGGATAGCGCTTAAAATATTTGGGTCCGTGACTACCGACCTGATGCAAAACAATCATGGTGTTTTGCGGGTTTTTCGGCATGGCTTTGGCAATTTCAGGGATTAAAACTTTATCCGTACACTCACGTTCTTGCGGATGAATACCGCACGGATAAAGAGTTTTTATACGGTTGCAGATATTTTTGCAATCACTGTTATTTTCAACCCACGCGACATTATAACCGCTGCGTTGCATAATATCCAAAAGGTTTTCGGTATAGGCCATGCCGCCGCTGTAATTTTCACGATTATCTTTTGAAAACATACACGGTAGCGATACGGCGGTTGATGTACCGCAAGATGTTGCGTGCAGATAGTTAATAATATCGTCTTGGTAGTCTTTCAACGGGGCATTGGTCTCACGTTTGTATCCGTTAAACGAAAATTTATCGGCACGCGCCGTTTCGCCGACAATAAAAATAATCAAGTTTTGCTTATCGTTCTGCCAATATTTTGTGAATACGGCATCGGTTGCGATTTGCTTAAACGCATGATTTTCGCGATAGTAATGTTTTGTGTAAGAGATGATTGCTCCGATATAATTTACCGGAATGAGCAAATATTTTGTATGTTTATGTGTGCGCACAAACGGCGCAACGGTTTGATAATTAGGGGCTATAAGCATCGCCGTAAACACGATACAAACTAACGGAAACAGTATATAATGATACCATTTGAAACAGCGTTTAAACTCTAAATGCTTAATAATCAGACATGGTATAATACCTAAAATCAGAATGTATAAAAACCATGTCAAATTCAGTAATTCAAGCGTTTCGGCCAAATTGGTTTCCAAAGCATTACGCAGCATTTCTTCATCAATGGCAACGTGGTAATTTTTTACAAAATAAAAAACGCCGGCGTTAATTATCAGAAACAGGTATGAAAGAGGCTTGACAGTGCTTTTATGGAATAAAATCATACAGGCAAGCGTGCCCAAGAGCCATATAATAATAAAGGCTCCGAGCGTAAAAAGCGAATTGCTTAAGAGGTAAATTTTTTCAAAAAATAAAAAGTTGAACGCCAACAAAACATACAGCATAAACAAAGTGCAATACAACTCTAAGCTTATGCCGTATTTTTTGTTAAGCAGTTCTTTTATGACCATTTAGGCAACCAATTCTTTGACTTTGGCAATAGCATCATTGATTTTGCTGATATCGGTACCGCCGGCCTGAGCCATATCCGGTCTTCCGCCGCCGCCTTGGCCGCCGAGAACACCGGCTGCCGCGCGTACAAAGTCAACCGCATTGTATTTTGCGGTTAAATCTTTGCTGACGCCGACAACAATCGAGGCCTTACCGTCTTTATCCGAGCATAAAACCACAATGCCGGAACCGATTTTTTGGGTAATATCATCAACAAATGATTTTAACTCTTTCGGATGAGCATCCGGAACAAGTTTACCGACAAATTTAACACCGTTTACGGTTTCGATTTCATCTTTGGCCGAAGCTTGTCCGCCGGCTAAACTCTTCTTTAAGTTAAAGATTTCGTTTTCGAGCTTTTTGCGTTCTTCCATCAGGCTCTTGACACGGTTTTCCAAGTCATTGACATTGGTTTTTAAGGTGTCGGCAACGCGGTGCAATTTATCTTCAACGGCGTGAACATATTGGTCGGCACCGAATCCGGTAATGCACTCTAAACGACGAACACCTGCCGCCAAAGCAGATTCCGATAAAATATGGAAATAGCCAATGTTTCCGGTTGTTTTAACGTGCGTACCGCCGCATAATTCACGCGAGAACGGGCATTCTTCGTTGCCCATTGTGACAACGCGTACATCATCGCCGTATTTTTCATCAAACAAAGCCATAGCACCGAGTTTAACCGCTTCATCTTTATTCATAATTACGGTTGAAACTTTTAAATCGCGGCGAATTTGCTCGTTAACAATCTCTTCGACACGACGAATTTCATCGGCTGTAATTTGCTTCGGATGTGAAATATCAAAGCGCATTCTGCCGGCTTCAACCGATGAGCCTTTTTGCGCAACATGATCGCCTAAAACAAGTTTCAAGGCTTTGTGAGCCAAGTGGGTAACCGAGTGGTTAGCACAAATACGCGAACGATTTACTTCATCAACTTCAAAATTAGCAAATTCTCCGACCTTGACCGTACCGTTTTGTAATTCGCAAACATGAACAAAAACATTATTCAAACGACGTTTGCAATCAATAACTTTAGCTGTAAAGTTTTTAGAGGTAATCATACCGATATCACCGACCTGACCGCCACACTCACCGTAAAACGGTGTTTGGTTGGCAACCAGTTCAAACTGACCGGAAGTGACTTCATTAACAATAGTGTTATTTTGAACAAGAGCTTTGATTTCACCGTCGGCTTTTAAGGTATTATAGCCCAAAAATTCGGTTGCACCGCATTTATCCTGAATTTCATACCAAACTTTGGCAACACCTTCATCACCCGATCCGGCCCAATTTTTACGGGCTTCGGCTTTTTGTTTGGCCATACATTCGTTAAAGCCGTCAACATCGACTTCAATATTTTTAAGCTTTAAGGCATCTTGGGTTAAATCGAGCGGAAAACCGTAAGTATCATACAATTTAAATGCTGTTTCGCCGCTTAATTTTGAACCGCTGGCCAATTTTTCAACTTCATCATCCAAAAGGCGCATACCTTTATCAAGCGTACGGCCGAAGCGTTCTTCCTCGATTTTAATTGTTTCGGCAATTAAGCTTTCGCGTGCATAAAGTTCCGGATAAGCATCACCCATTTCTTTTTGCAAAGTCGGCAATAATTTATAAATCATCGGATCTTTGACACCCAAAAGATAAGCATGACGCATCGCGCGGCGCATAATACGGCGCAGAACATAGCCGCGGCCTTCGTTAGACGGTAAAACGCCGTCGGCAATTAAAAAGCTGATAGAACGCAAGTGATCGGCGATAACATTGTGCGAAGCCTTTAACGGACCGTTCGGGTCGGTATTGGCAATATCGGCAATCGCTTTAATGATGTGTTGGAACATATCGGTTTCAAAGTTAGAGTGAACACCTTGCAAAATAGCGGCAATACGCTCCAAACCCATACCGGTATCGATAGACGGGCGTTTTAAATTAATGCGTGAGCCGTCAGGTAAATCTTCAAATTGGTCGAATACCAAGTTCCAGATTTCGATAAATCTGTCGCCGTCTTCTTCCGGTGTTCCCGGCAGACCGCCCCAAACTTCCGGACCGTGGTCATAAAAAATTTCGGAACACGGGCCGCATGGACCGGTATCACCCATTTGCCAAAAGTTATCTTTGGTGGCAATGCGGATAATTCTGTCTTCCGGCAGACCGGATACTTTTTTCCAAATATCGTGCGCTTCTTCGTCATTATGATAAATGGTGACGGCAAGCTTTTCTTTCGGTAAGCCGAATTCTTTGGTTAACAGTTCCCAAGCATAAGGAATCGCCAGTTCTTTGAAGTAATCGCCGAATGAGAAGTTACCGAGCATTTCAAAAAACGTATGATGGCGCACATCATAACCGACGCTGTCTAAATCGTTGTGTTTGCCGCCGGCACGCACACTTTTCTGTGCGGTGGTCGCTCGTGTGTAATCGCGTGTTTCATTGCCCGCTAAGATGTTTTTAAATTGAACCATTCCGGAGTTGGTAAACATCAAAGTCGGATCATTATCCGGCACCAAAGAAGATGACGGAATAACTTTGTGGTCGTTCTTGGCAAAATAGCCTAAGAAAGTTTTGCGAATTTCATTTACACTGACAGTCATTTTATATCCTTATGTTTTAACAAATCTTTTTATCGGACATAAAATAGAGCAAACTTGTGTGAATGTCTAGTATAATTTGTAAAAAATCGCCGTTTTTATTCAAAGGCATAGTTTGCACCATTCAGGTCGACAACCGCCCAGTTAAGATAAGCGGCAAATAAAATCCATAAATTGTACGGAACCAGCATATATGCGGCAATTTTGTTTAAATAATAGTAGCGTTGTGCCAAATATAACGAGGCAAAAAATAATACGACAATTACCGAAAAAGCCATTACAAAGTAACCTTTGGCAAAGAACAAAAATGACCAGACAATCTGCAAAAACAGATTTACCAAAAACATTTGCACCGGAATCCATACTTGTTGTTTATCCGGATGATTCAAAATCATATCAAACGAGATAATGAGCAGTGTATATAAAATGATCCAAACTATCGGAAATACAAAATTCGGCGGTGTTAAAGATGATAATTGTATTTTAGAATAAAAGCCGGCCATGCCGATATCGTTGAAATAACGGCAAAAAGCATACGTTATTGCGACCAGAACCACACTGTATATAAAATTTAATATTGAATTGTTAAACATATTTTCCTCCTTTTTAATAAGGCGGATATATGTTCGAAAATAAAAAATTCAATATTTCCATATTGACAATATTTAAGTTATATGATATGTTTTGTCTAATTTTCGAGTAATTTACATAGACATTTAAATATTAACTAAAAAACACAACTATGCAGAACATTTTTTCTGTTACTTCCGCCAATGGTCATTGGTGGGAAGGTACTATCAGTGTGCGCTACAACCTGTTGACAATTGTTAAGCTTATCGGCGCATTGCTCGTCATCGCTGCTGCCTTGTTCGGTCTTTATTGGCTCGGCATTGGTCTGTGGGCTTTCTTGGGACTTCTTTGGGACGGTATGTGCTGGCTCGGTACAGCCATCTGGTCAGGTCTTTGCTGGCTTGCCGCACAGTGGTTGTGGATTCTCGGCGCAGCTTTATTGGCTCTTGTCATCTGGCTGTTCTCCAGGATTAAACTGCCGGAGTGGGATGAGAAAGACGATAACGATAAGCGCTCATGGAAGTGGCTTTGGTTATTGCTTTTGGCTCTTTTGCTCGGAGGCGGTATCTTCTTGCTGTTTAAGAGTTGTGACGGCAGTGAGCCTGAACCGAAACCTCAGCCCGAGGTTGTTACGCCGGAGCGTTTTGACGAAGCTTTTGACTGGGTTGTTACCACGCGCGCTTACCTTGATGGTGTGCAGAACGGTGACACCAAGGCAGAGGTCGCTTTGGTCGGTTTGAAGTTTGTCAACGGTGAGTCCGTTACAAAGATGAGCTTCCAAAACCAAACCTATGAAGAAGCTGTTGACATTATCGCTGCCGATTGGCGCGGATTGGTTGCTGATAACGTTCATGTACAGCTGACGGACAATCAGTTGATTGCATTGACGCTGTTTGCCATGCGCAACGGAAAGTATGGCTTTTTGAAGTCAGATTTCCTCCGCAATGTCAACAACGGCAACTTCTCGGCTGAAGCTATGGCATTGCATGATGCTAAAGGCAACAAGCGTGAACTTGGTGCGGAAGGATTGCAATATCTCTGGGTTCTCAAAAACCTGTGGGATGGCAATATCTCGGCTAAGGAACTTCTTGATTGTCCGATGTTCTCATACAAAGCAATCTCTTTGAAAGAGATGTACAGTTGGGATCATCATCACTTATTCAGTGATGAACTTGCCGATAAGTTGCTTCACGGCAGCTTCAAGACTCCGCGCGAGGCCCTCGATTTGGATCTGGACTAAAAAAAGCAATATACCCGCTCATTCTCTAAAAGGATGGGCGGGTATGCTTTTTTAAATATGCCTCTTGTTTTTTTAAAGTATTTGATATATTGCTTTATATATGACAGGAGATTATTGATGTATACAAATAAAAACGGAATTAAAATTTATGATGACCCGGCCGATTTTGAAGGTATGCGTAAGGCCGGAAAAGTTGCCGCCGAATGTTTGGACTATATAACCGATTATGTGCAAGTCGGTATCACCACCGGCGAGTTGGATGATTTATGCTTAAAATTTATGGAAAGCAAAGGAGCAATATCTGCTTGTTTGGGATATCACGGCTATCCGAAAGCTACCTGTATTTCAATCAATCAGGTTATCTGCCACGGTATTCCGGACTATGAACGCAAACTGGCCGACGGCGATATCTTAAATATCGATGTAACCGCTATTGTCGACGGCTATTACGGCGATACCAGCCGTATGTATTTTGCCGGTAAGCCTAAAATTAAAGGTAAACGTCTGTGCGAAGTCACATATGAGTGTATGATGCGCGGTATTGATGTGGTTAAACCGGGCGCACATTTTGGGGATATCGGTGCGGTTATTGAAGAATACGCCCATAAATACGGCTATTCGGTGGTCGATATGTTCTGCGGTCACGGTTTGGGTAAAGTTTTCCACGATAACCCGAATGTTATGCATTGCGGCCGTAAAGGAACCGGCCCGATTATGGAAGAAGGTATGTTTTTTACTATCGAGCCGATGATTAATTTAGGTAAAAAAGACGGGGTTATTCTTTCAAACGGCTGGACCGCCGTCACCTGTGACCACGCATGGTCAGCTCAATTCGAACATTCAATGGGCGTAACCAAGGATGGGGTTGAAGTATTTACCTATTCACCGAAAGGTTTGGATAAACCGCCTTATAAATAAACATAAAAGGACTATTATATGACAGAAGCAACGGAAGAAAAGCCTTTATATTTGGGACATCGTGCCCGATTAAAAGAGCGCTTTATGGTTGATGAAGGCGCCAGTATGCCGGATTATGAATTATTGGAACTGCTTTTGACAATGGCAATTCCGCGCAAAGATGTTAAACCGCTTGCTAAAAAGCTGATTTCTAAATTCGGAGACATCGGCGGTGTTATTAAGGCTCCGGCGCATGAGTTATTGGATAAAGCCGATTTAAGTCCGAATGCTTTGGTTTTATTAAAAGTCGTTTCAACATGTTTGTTGCGTTCTACGGGATCTATTTTTGAAGAAGAAGGCGAAAATGTTATAAGATGTTGGGAGCAGTTTGAAGATTATTGCCGTCAGCTGATGGGTTATAAAGATATTGAAGAATTTCGAGTTTTCTTCTTTGATGATAATTGGCGATATAAAGGTAATAAACTGCTTTCTACCGGAACAATAAATAAAACGGTGGTTCATCCGCGTGAAATTTTGCGTAAGGCTATTGAAAAGAAAGCGACTTTCATTATTTTGGCACATAATCATCCGTCGGGAGACTGTACTCCGTCGGCAGCTGATAAAAAATTGACGACCGAAATTTGTGATCTTTGCAAAATGATGGAATTGGATGTTTTAGACCATGTTATCGTAACTAAGTATGATCTTTTCAGTTTCAAGAATGCCGGACTGATACCGCCGGTTAAAAAAGATGATAAAATATAATAAAAAACGCCGGAAAAAGGTTTCCGGCGTTTTAATATTACGGCAGATATCAGAAATTATATCTTACACCCAGTAAAAGTTCATGAGAATGCGGCTTATATTCTTCTTTAAGAGAAGAATGTCCGAATTTGTAGGTTTTATCATAATCGCCGTATGTGATGTAACGATAGCCTAAGTCAACAGTTGTTTTTGGACAAAGCTTATAGCTGGCACCAAAACCGATTTGGGCGGCAACGGCATCTTTTTTGGATAAATCGCCGAATTTAGCTTGTCCCCAACCTAAACCGACGGAAGCATAAGGCTTAATCGGATAGTTGGAATCTGTGTTAAGATCGAAATAAACATTGAATAAAGCACCTTGTGTTTTTACTTTAGCGCCATGCTTTTTAGCATCTTGGTTTTTGGTGTATTCAAGTTCAAAACGAAAATCACCGGTTGTTATAGGATGAACCGTACCGATAGCCAAACTGCCACCGAATGTATTATCGTGAATTTTAACTTTATCATCAACTAAACCGGAAACCTTTACTTCATTACGAGCAACATTGTATTTAGCTCTGGCTGCAACGTAAGGATTGAAATCAAAAGCCGATGCACTTGCAGAAATAAAACATACAGCGCCGGCGAGCAATAAAACTTTATTCATGGTCATAGTCCTTGTGTTATTAATACTTTAGCGAAAGGTAAACCTTTCAATGCCATTAGAGAAAGTTAAAAGCAAAAAGTCAAATCAAAAAATCTTTCAAAACGTAACAATTTGAGAAAATAAACATGTAACATATTGATATAACGATAATATTATAAATAATATAAAGAATAAAAAAATACTTGCAAAATAAAAAAATAGAGTGTAAATATATTTTTGGTCGACGGGGCGTAGCTCAGCCTGGTAGAGCGCTTGGTTTGGGACCAAGATGTCGCGTGTTCGAATCTCGTCGCCCCGACCAATGAAAAAAATAAAAAACGGATACTGAAATGTGTCCGCTTTTTTTATACCATTTTGTAGCCCAATTCTAGCCACTATTTCCCCTTTCAAAAATTTTCAATACAACGTTGTCAATGAACCAAATATAAGACCGGAAGTATACCTTTTGGGAATAAGTATACACTGACTACTTGGCGCTTTAATTTTGCCCACGTAGTCCAATTTTAATTGAATTTACTTAATTTACATATTCGGATACGCCTGTCCAAGTTCAAATCCAATGACCACCCTCACACAGAGAATACCCGCCAAGTATATTTTATCATTAAAAATCAAGTAGATATACCGACAACGTTATTTTTTTAAATTTTTTTGAGACCGTTTTTCGATTTTTGGGAATTTACCTTTCGAAAGGAGGTCCAAATGACCCAAGCTGAAAAAATAATCAAAATTATAATGCCGGATTTGCTACGGTATTTAAAAATGAAAAAAAGTGGAATTAT
>CAMVHF010000036.1 GCA_947167235.1 uncultured Alphaproteobacteria bacterium | reverse complement strand
TCAAATCCACGCTATCGGATTTAAAACAAAAAAAACACCGCAAGGGTGTTTTTTTTGTTTTAATGGCGGTGAGATAGGGATTCGAACCCTAGGTACGCGGTAAAACGTACAATTGATTTCGAGTCAACCGCATTCGACCACTCTGCCATCTCACCAATGTAGCTTTGCTTTTGTATGATATTTTTTTTTAAATTGCAAGTTTTTTTGTAGACACCGGGGGATTTTTATCGTATACTTTTTTGTCAAGGAGATGCTTTATGAAAACCGATGAAGATAATAAATATCGTGTCGTCTGTACGCGTGACTGTTATAACGGCGATTTTTTTGTGGATATTGTTCCGGCAAAATGGGCAATACATCAGGTTATACATAATGTTCGACATGAAATAAATCCTCGAGCTCATGATGTCGCCGGCGCAATATTTTTAACGGACAATCCTAACGGAGCTGAACCGAAACTCGAGTTTTTGGCCAAAAAAGATCACTTACTTATGTCGGACTATTGGGAATATGATGAAAAAATCTTTTCTCAACTTGAAAAAATGATACAACAAAAATTTGCCGATATGAAAAAGAACGGTATTATTACGACAATTCCGCTTTATGATTTGGATGATAATTATGGTGCTTGCGCCCTTAATAACAAAATTTATCCGCGTTCGGCAGCCGAAGAAAGATTGCTTAAGTCGGTAGAAGAACATAAACATCGCCGTCAGGTTGAAGCGGATAAAAAAATTCGTGATGCCAGAGATCATATCGATCCGGTTAAAAAATTAAAATGGAAACAAATGTTAGATTGCGAGCGCTAAAGGGAATTACATGCCGGAAAATAATGTTTACAGAGTAGTTTGTTCCAAACTTCAACATTCAGATGAAGTGTTTGTTGATATTGCTCCTACCGATGCAAATCGTTTCGGGGTGACGCATGAAATGCTGTTTTACAGCCGAATGAAGGTATCCGGTGAAAACTTGACCGAATACGGTATAGGTTCAATATTTTTAACCGAACAAGATTGGCATGATCCTCAAATCGATTTTTCGCAAGGATTTCATGCCCGAAAGGGTACTTTGGAATATGAAGCGTATGAGCGTATGTGTGAAGCAATAAGCCCTAAAATTATGCAGACGTTTAAGCAAATGCGTGCTGAAGGTAAGACATCGACACTCGGGCATATTATGAGCGTTCCCGAGGTTGAGGCTTATAAAGAACATATTGCCTTGCGTAACGGTCAAATGTCAGAAGCTCAGGCCTTTGAGGCGCGTGAAAAGAGAAAACGCCAGCAATTTGCCGAAAAGCATAAGGATTTGCTAAAACCGCATGATGCCGAGGATGAATGTGCCAAAAGTTTTGGTGAAGAACAAGTTCAGCACAGCAAAGAAGAGATATTGGCGGCCGAGCGTCGGCGTCAAAACAAACTTGAAGATATGGCTCACTTAAGCAAAACCGAAGATGTCATCGAGGTTATGCGTCGCAAGATGAGAATGTATGACGGCGATTAAAATCGGTTATACTTTGTGCGGTAAAGCTGCATAAATCCAATCGGTCAAGCGATTAGGCAAAATCGAAAGCGCCCAGACGGCAAATCTCATCGGCCACGGAAAGGCAATTAATCCGACATTTTTATCAAGACGCGTGGCAATAATTTGCGCGGCCTTTTCTGCCGACATAAAAAACGGCATCGGGCAGGTGTTTTTATCGGTAATGCGTGATTTAACAAACCCCGGACAGATGACACTGACTTGAATGCCGAAAGGTTTTAAGCTGCCGCGTAATGCTTCTCCGTAAGCTTTAAGACACGCTTTGGTCGCACTGTACGACGGACATGACGGCAAGCCGTGGTAGCCGGCAATTGATGAAGTTATGGCAATAACCTTTTTGCCGGTCGGTCGATTTTTAAAAATATCCATAACCGGGTGTATGGTGTTGATAACGCCCATTACGTTGGTCTCGAAAGTATTATAGGCATTTTCGGTATTTTCTTCACCGGTTGAAACGCCGGCATTAGCAAAAACGATGTTTAACGGAGCCGTGCTTTCGCATTGGGTAATCCATTCGTGCATGGCTTCACGGTCGGTTACGCTTATTTGCTTGGGATAGACGTTTGCACCGGCCTGACGGCAACGTTCGGCAACCTGTTGTAAACGTTCGGCATTGCGACCGCTTAAAAATAAATTTTCCGCACCGTGTTGTGCGTAATATATAGCCAGCGCTTCACCTATTCCCGAAGATGCGCCGGTTATTAAAATGCTTAATTTGTCCGTCATAAAAAAATCCCCGATAAATGTTTTTTAATGGTTGTAATCTTCAATTATTTTAGTTTATAATACAGTCAGGTTCATTTTACAAGAGGAAAGATATGTCTGATATTATCCAACGTTTAAGAACAATTCGCCGCGGGGTGATGTTTGTTATCGAAGCCCCGTCAGGTACCGGTAAAACAACGGTTATTAAAAAGTTGTTATCTCAGGACAGTAATCTGAAATTTTCGGTATCGGTTACAACGCGCGCTAAGCGCGAAGGTGAGGTCGACGGCGTGGATTATTTCTACGTTACCGATGAACAGTATGATAAGTTTGTGGCCGAAGATGCTTTTTATGAAAAAGTTGATTCACAATACGGCAGTCGTTACGGTACATTGCGTTCGGAAGTCGACAGTTTTATAAACGTCGGGCAAGATGTTGTGTTTGATATGGACTGGGTAGGGCTGCGCCAAATGAAAGAAAAAGCACCGGATGATGTTGTTTCTATTTATTTGCTTCCGCCATCCATCAAAGAATTGCGCCGCCGTTTGGAAGGACGCCAAACCGACAGTCAGGAGATTATTAATAAACGTATGTCGATGCTGGCTGAAAAAATGAAACACTGGGTTGAATATGATTATGTTGTTATCTGCGATAATCCGGATCAGGCCGTTGATACCATCCAACAGATTTTTTCGGCCGAACGGATTAAGCGTGTGCGTCAAATGGCCGGTTTGATGGAATTTACTCAAAAACTTATGGATGAGGCAAAGAATGGGTAAACAACCTTTTTATGACAAGTTAGGTAATTTTAAGTACTTTGACACAGATAAAGCTTATGTGCGTCAACGTGTTTACATTGTCATAAAAAGCGGTGATAAGGTTGTGTGTCAGTATGATCGCATAAGCGGTCTGTATTCTTTCCCGACCGATGATGATGTGGCTTTGGAAGTGGCACCGACAACAGATTTCTTTGTTTCCTCTTATATTTTGGAAAATAATACGGCAATTAAAGAAATTCAATTTTACAGTATTTATGTGGTTGAAGAAGCCAACTTAAGCGGGTTACCGTTGGTATGGTGTCCGATTAAGGATATTTTGGTAAATAAAATTCAGTTGGATGAAACCCAAAAATGCGGATTTAAAAATATATTGGTAAGAGTGAAAGAAAATGCGTAAAATTTATGATTCAATCGAAGATTTAGTCGGTCATACACCATTGCTTAAGTTGCACAAAATGATGCAAAAATTTGACTTGAAAGGCAATCTGATTGCTAAGTGTGAATTTTATAATCCGATCTTTTCGATTAAGGATCGTGTTGCTCTCAATATGATCAATAAAGCACCATTCTCTCAAATCAATGAAGATACGGTGTTTATTGAGGCTACGTCTGGAAATACCGGTGTCGGACTGGCAGCCTTTTGTGCCGCGCGCGGGTATAAGCTGGTTATCGTTATGCCGGAAAATATGGCTAAAGAAAAGATTGCGCTGATTCGTCAATTCGGTGCCGAAGTTTTATTGACACCGGCTGCGGAAGGTATGGCAGGTGCGTTGCACAAAGTGGAAATCTTAAAAGAGCGCTCGGATAATATTATCGAATTCAAGCAATTTACCAATCCGGCAAATGTTGAAGCACATCAGTTGACAACGGCTGCCGAAATTATGGAAGATACCGACGGAGCAGTTGATGCCGTTGTTTGCGGTGTCGGGACGGCTGGGACGATTACCGGTATTGCTTCAACACTGAAATCGTGTAATCCGGATTTGTTTGTTATGGCCGTTGAACCGGCCGAAAGTCCGGTGTTGAGCGGTGGCGAAAAAGGAGCACATCGTATCGGCGGAATCGGTGCGGGATTTATTCCGCCGTTGTATAAATCAGAGTTGGTTGATGAAGTGTTTAAGGTTCCAAGTTTGCAAGCTCTTGAAATGACAAAAATCGTTGCTCAGACCGAAGGTCTGCCGATAGGCGTTTCGGCAGCCGCAGCGGTAATAGGTGCCGTCGAATTGGCTTCGCGGGAAGAAATGAGCGGTAAAAATATCGTCGTTATTTTGCCGGACAGTATAGAGCGTTATTTGTCGGATCCGTTTTTTAATCAAGCCGAACAGGATATGTGATGAAAATTTTGAATATTTTAAGCCGGTATGTGACACGGCAGATGCTTGCAAATTTTTTTACGGTATTTTTTGCCATCGTCGGCATTATTTTAATGTTTGATATGATCGAATCCTTGCGTAAAATTTCGGGCCGTGATGATGTGACGTTATGGTTTGCCGTGCAATTGGCCGTGACGCGTATTTCTCGAAATATCGAGGTTGTGGTGCCGTTTGTGGTTATGGTGGCGGCAATGATTACGTTTTGGAAGCTCAGTAAAAATAACGAATTTGTGATTATTCGAACGGCGGGTGTTTCTATTTTCGGCTTTTTAAGACCGTTGACGCTTGCGGTTTTTCTGTTGGGCATCGCCAGTATTTCCGTCTTAAATCCAATAGCCTCAAAATTGTTTGAATGGCATGAAATTTTAGATTATCGCTTTGATACCCGCAACCCGAACGCTATGCTGTTTTCAAGCAAAGGCTTGTGGATCAGAGAAGCCGTACAGGACGATAAAATACTGTTGATACAAGCCAAAACTTTACGACAGGAAGATGATAATGTTGTGTGGATGCGTGATGTCAGTATTACCGAACTTAATCAGAATTCACAAATTCAAAAAAGTTTTGTGGCATACTTTGCTACGCTTGACGGCAATATCTTTCATTTGAAAGACGTTAAAGTTTTGATCGGCGGCAAACCGGTCGAGAATTTATCCGATTATGCTTATGAAACAACCATTGATATTCAGCGCATCAGAGAAAACTTTATCGAACCGGAAGCCATTTCGTTTTGGCAATTGCCGGATACGATCCGGTTTTATGAAAAAGCCGGATTTTCAGCTCGTCAACATTGGATGCGTTTCTTAAATTTACTGGCATCGCCGTTTTTGCTCGTCGGAATGTTGATGTTGGCTGCGGTGTTTATGCTGCAAAATACGTTGCGTGGTTCGGCGATTATGTGGCGCGTCGTTATCAGTATCGTGACCGGTTTTTCATTTTACTTTTTATCGCAGGTTGTTTATGCTTTTGGCCTGAACGGGTACATCCCGATATGGTTGGCGGCATTTGCACCGACAATCATCATTTTGCTTATCAGTTCATCGTTATTGGTTCATGCCGACGAAGTTTAATCTTTGTGGCTGAAATCATAGATATCGGAACCGTCTGCCGGAATGGTATTTTGAACGGCTTGAGCTATCGTTTCGGTATTCGGTTGGCAGATTTGTAAATAATCGGCAACATAGCCGGCGATTGTTAAAGCGGCTATCGGCAAAACAACTTTTTCAAACGGAAAATGTGCGTGACCGCCGTTTTTTGCTTTCATCCATTGATAAAATACCGATGAATAAATCAAAATCAAAGCACCGCATATTGTGCAGAACAAAAACGGATCCATATAAAAAATCAAAATAGGTTTCGGGGTGTATACCAAATCTTTAATGTAAACGCCGCCGATCATCGATAAAGATAAAATCATTAAAAGAGAATTGCGAAACTTGAAATTCCAGCCTTTTTTATCAAACCATAAAATTGTCCAATAGCCGATTAAGGCCAGCATTGCACCTGCCCAGATTGCAATTACGCTGTCATCAACACCTAAATTGCGTGCTACTTCCAAACCGACGGCAACACCAACGGTACATACGGCACAGGCCGGATTGGCATAAGCCGGTATAACGTAAAATAATCCTAAAATAAGTGCAATACTGAAAATTAGCATAATCTTCTCCTTTTGATATTATGTTTGTACAATAAAATATTTCTGATAATAATCAACATTTTTTTACAAAAAAATCCCGCCGTAAGGGGAAAACGGCGGGCAAGGAGAAGCCAAAATGAAGTTTTTACGATAAGCTATAATCTGGTTTGTTGCGGAAGTAAGCTCTTAATGTTAGGCTTTTGCTTCGGTTTAGGATTTTCGACACCGTATTCTTCGGGATATGCCTTCTTAAAATCTTCCTTAAAGTTCTTCGGCGAACCTTTAGGGTGGCGCGAATATGATGTCATAATCATTAAAAGCATGCCATCGGTCGATAAATCTTTACCGCGACGTGCATTAAATTCTGCCGGGATTGCATACATTTTAACCGCGGTAATATCATCGGGAAGCTTGCGTTCCGTAAGTGTACGGTGAGACGGAGACATCCGGATAGCGATGCCGGCCAATTGCAAAAGTTGCTCTTTGGATTTTGAGGCAACCTGGAGCGCTTCAAGGAATTTTTGTCCTAAAGTTTGTTTTTTTGCTTCAGCCATATTCCATCTCCTTCATAATTATATCTTATGAATAAAATATAGCATATTTTTAACACAAATGCAACAATTTTATTAATAATTGCGGTCGATGATATATTGGGCGAGATTCTGCAGATTCGCGGCCTTGGAGCCAAAATATGATATCTCATCAATGGCTGAATTTATTAACTTTTTAGCTTTTTCGCGAGCCGGTTCAATCCCGTAATAAGATACAAACGTGAATTTGTTTTGCGAATCGTCTTTATGCAAGGTTTTACCGACGATTTTTTGATCACCTTCGCGGTCGAGAATGTCATCGGCAATTTGAAAAGCTTGCCCGATTTTGCGGGCATACGATATTAAAATTTGTCTTTCTTCAACCGAGGCTTTACCTAAAACGGCACCGGCCTCACAGGCATAGCGCAACAAGCGACCCGTTTTCATTTGTTCCAAACGTGAAATGATGTCTTCATCGGCCTGTTTTGAACCGGTTGATACCGCATAAATATCAAGAGTTTGTCCGCTGACCATACCGCCGAATGCACCGGCGGCCGATGAGAGTAATTGAATCAAGGTTAAGCGCATTTCCGGAGCGACTTCCAAGCTGTGCGATAAAAACTCAAAGGCGTAAGTCAGCAGACCGTCGCCGGCTAAAATGGCGGTGGCTTCATCAAATTGTTTATGGCATGTCGGTTTGCCGCGGCGTAAATCATCATTATCCATAGCCGGTAAATCATCATGTATCAGTGAGTATGAATGTAACATTTCAAGTGATGCCGCGACCGGATATGCCGTTTGCGGACTGACACCGAATAAACCGGCACATTCGCATACCAAATACGGACGCAAACGCTTGCCGCCGTTCATAACCGAATAAGCCATAGCTTCGACAACACGTTTTTCGGCGCCTTCCGGCAGAGGAAAACAGGATGCCAAATAATTGTTGAATTTTTTGGAAAATTCCGTGAGTTCAGCTTTAATGTCAGTCATTAATCTTCTTCAATTTTATCAAATGGTTCGGTAGAAATTTCTCCGTCGGGAGAAATATTGATTTTTTCGATTTTGAGCTGAGCCGCTTTTAATTTTTCTTCGCAGAATTTTTTCAAGGATACGGCCTTTTCATAAGCTTCGACGGCGTCGTCAAGCTTGATTCTGCCGCTTTCAAGTTCTCGAACGATATTTTCAAGCTGCAGCAGTGCGTCTTCAAAAGTTATTTTGGTAAAATCAATTTCTTTCATTTATTTTCTCCTGCTATCAGATTAGTCGCTTGCGGATTTTTTACAACGATATTTTGCAACTTATTAAACTATTATTTGCGGTTAAATAAGGGTAAAGCGCGCAAGACTTGACGAAACGGATTTTAGTGTATATACTTAACCTGTTTTTGTAACGGTACAGAGTTTATTATGGCTAAAATAACGTGGAAATCAGGGACAATGTTGGCACCTTTACCGCCGGCACTTATATCATGCGGCACAATGGATAAGCCTAATGTTATGACGGCGGCATGGACAGGTATTGTATGCACCGAACCGACTTTAACCTATGTTTCAATCAGACCGTCGCGTTACAGTAATCAGCTGATACGCGAAACCGGCGAATTTGTTATTAACGTACCGACGGTTAAGCTTGCTAAGGCCGTTGATTTATGCGGTGTTAAAAGCGGTCGGCAGGTCGATAAGTTTGCCTTGGCCAAAATTACGCCGGCTGCGTGTGATAAAATTTCGGCACCGCAGGTTTTGGAAGCTCCCGTTTCACTTGAATGTAAGGTTAAAGAAATTACTTCGTACGGTACGCATGATGTGTTTTTGGCCGAAGTTGTGGCCGTCGATATTGATGATGCTTATCTTACCGATGCGCAGGCGTTGGATTTGAGTAAAGCCGGCTTATTGGCGTATGCTCACGGATTTTATTATGCTTTGGGCAAACAAATCGGTAAATTCGGTTGGTCGGTGGAGAAGAAGTCCACAAAGAAAAAACGTGCGGCGCGCTTGCAGGCAGAAAAATCGGGCAAAGTGCAAAAAGCCAAATCACAGACATTGCGTTTGAAAAAAACAGCGGTTAAAAGAAAAAAAGCAGGGGAATATGGAAGAAAATAAACTTGATTTTAAGGTCGATTATTCAAAAATTCCCGTATTTGAAACGTATAATGCGGATAAGCCTCAGTATCCGTTGGTTTTATCGGTACCGCACAGCGGAACATTTTTCCCGCCGGAGTTTCTAAAGCAGGTAAATTGTGATGAAAAAACTTTGCGCCGTAATGAAGATCTGCTGGTTGATGCTTTGCTGGAAAAAGCGTTTAATGCCGGTATTCCGTCTATAAAAATGTTGGTCACGCGCACGTTTGTCGATCTTAATCGCGATCGTTTGGAAATGGACCCGTCAATGTTTTATAATTATCCGCAGGATAAAGATGTTATGTTTGATAAGCATTGCCGTGTCGGCTTCGGTGTTATTCATCGGATTAATTATCTGCGTGAGCATATCTATAAAGGCTTATTGGACTATAAAGAAGTTGAACAACGTCTGGTTAATCTCTATGATGTCTACCATAAAGAATTGCAAAAAATTATCAATAAATGTGTTAAAAAATTCGGTTTTTGTCTGGTATTGGATTGCCATTCGATGCCGTCTAAAATTTGCTCGATTATTGATGATCGATCGGGTATAGATATTTGTTTGGGCAATCTGTTCAGCCAAAGCTGTCCGCAAGAAATGAGTGACTTTTTTGCGCGTCAGTTTTGGGACAGAAATTACAATGTCGAGTTCAATTGCCCGTATTCCGGTGCCTATATTACCTTTAACTATTGTCAGCCGCGTCGTCAGATTTATACACTGCAACTCGAAATTAACCGCGCATTATATGCCGATGAAGATAAGTTGTGTCCGAATGAAGATTTTGCCGTTGTAGCCGACGATGTCAGCGATGCGGTTATAAATTTGGCTCAAAATATCCGCCTGCCGGAAATTATATAGCAAAGTCTGTGCAAAATCCTTATTTAACCGTTCTTTTTTTGTTGCGAATTAAATTAAATATTGTAAACTTCTCACAGTTATAATTTATCGAAGGGAGTTTATCAAATATGTCTAAAGTCTTAATTACTTCTGCATTGCTGTATATTAACGGTGTTCCGCACTTGGGACACATGGTCGGTTGCTTGCTGCCGTCCGATGTTTATGCCCGTTATATGCGAATGTCGGGTAATGAGGTTTTGTATATTTGCGGTACCGATGAACACGGTACGGCTTCCGAAGTCGGCGCTTTGAAAGAAAATATACCGGTACAGGAATATTGCGATAAATATCACGCTCGTCATGCCCAAACTTATAGGGATTTTAATTTATCTTTCGATTATTTCGGGCGTACTTCAAGCGAGCAAAATAAAGAAATGACCTACCATATTTTCGAACAACTCGATAAGAACGGCTTTATTACCGAAAAAACAATGAAGCAAATTTATTCGGTCGATGATAAAATGTTTTTGGCCGATCGTTTTATTGCCGGTACATGTCCGCACTGCGGCTACGAAAAAGCTCGCGGTGATCAATGCGAAAATTGCACAAAAGTTCTTGAGCCGACCGATTTGATTAATGCCCACAGTACAATTTCGGGCAGCACAAATTTGGAAGTTCGCGAAACCAAACATTTGTTTCTTAATTTGCCGAAAATCGAAAGTGAATTGGCCGAATGGCTGAAAACCAAAGAAGCATTTTGGCCGGATGTGGCTTATTCCATTGCCCAAAAGTGGCTTAAAGAAGGCTTGCAACCGCGCTGCATTACCCGTGATTTGAAGTGGGGATTTCCGGTTAATAAAGCCGGTTATGAAGATAAAGTCTTTTATGTTTGGTTTGATGCGCCGATCGGTTATATCGGTATTTCCAAGCAATGGTCGGATGCCGAACCGGAAACAAGAAATTGGAAAGACTGGTGGTTGGATGCCAAAGATGTTTATTATGTCGAATTTATGGGTAAAGATAATGTACCTTATCACACCATTACTTTTCCGGCAACCATGCTCGGTACCGGTGAAAATTGGACGAAGGTCGATTATTTGAAAGGTATGAGCTATCTGACTTTTGAGGGCGGTAAGTTCTCAAAGTCAGAACATCGCGGTATCTTTGCCGAAGATGCCGTTAAAGAATTTCCGGCCGATTATTGGCGTTATTGGTTAATGGCAAATGCGCCGGAAAGTTCGGATTCCTCATTTACGTTTGACAGCTTTGTCGGTACGGTTAATAAAGATCTGAACGGTGTATTGGGCAATTTTGCTCAGCGCGTGATGAAAATGACGGCTTCCAAGCTCGGCAGTGTTGTTCCGGAAGGCGGCGAACTTGAAAATGTTGATAAAGAACTGATCGATACTTTGCAAAAACGCGTTAATGATTATTTCAAATATATGGATGAGCTTGAATTTCGTAAGGCAGTTAACGAGCTGCGCGCAATTTGGGTTGAAGGCAATAACTATATTTCTTCAACCGAACCTTGGACGGTTATCAAAACAGATGAAAAACGTGCGGCAACCATTTTGCGTTTGTGCTTGAATCTGATTCGCATTTATGCCACGTTATCCGCGCCGTTGATGCCGGATACCGCAGCTAAAATGATGGCTAAGTTCGGTTTGACGGCGGCCGATATGCCGACACTTAAAGATTTTGATGTCAAAAAAGAAATCGAGGCCTTAAAGGCCGGAACGCCATTTGAAACCGGTGAAGCCTTATTTGAAAGAATTACGCCGGAGAAAATGGCTGAATTACAACAAAAATACGGAGGTTAACAAATGGCAAGAAAAAGCGAATGGGCAGAAATGCGTATAAGCGGTCTGCTCGGGTGGGTCCACAGATTTGTTATGCTGATTACGTTTCCGTTTCGAAAGTTTTGGCAGATTTTGTTTGTGACATTGGTTTTGCTGGTTATAGCTATTGCCGTACCGCTGTGTAACGGGGTAAAGATTCATGAAGTTTGGGATTGGTACCAGAAAAAGCTACCAATCAACCAAATCGCTGAAATTAAAGAAGATGCCACAAATACGGTTGGCTCAAAAATTGCTTCGGTAAAAGAAAAAATTCAGGGGATAATACCGGGGGGAGCTCCGGCACCGGCAGCCAAACAGGAAGAAAACGAAGAAGGTCGCTTTGTGTCTTGGAATGTCGCACAATTTAAAAAGGCACAATATAAGCCTAAAAAGAAAATCAAGGTTGAACAGCCGGTTGCGATTGAAAATAGTAAAACCTTTTCAGAGTTGAAGAACGAGGCTCAAGAGCTTAAAAATGACAATATTGCGGAAGTATCGACAGATACGGCGATTTCAACCGATACCGAAATTTCAGCTTCCGATGCTATGCCTGAAGTCGGGGATTTATCGGCCTATTACAGACGTCTTAAAAATCGTGATTTGGCTTATGTGACCAAACCGGAAGTTTTATATGATGCCGTCGATGTTGTCGGTGCCAATAATATCTATATTAACGATACATATATCTATCTGTACGGAATTTATACCGATCCGGGAGTTTATGATGAAGAAAAAGCTAAGGCTTATTTAGAAACACTGACCGAAGGTCGTAAAGTCCGTTGTGATATCGTGGCTTATACGGTGCAAACACAGAGTGCAACCGCATTGTGCTTTGTCGGCAATATCTTTATTAATAAAGCCATGGTTGAACAGAAGCATGCCGGTAATGTTGCCTTAAAATAAAAAAGGATATGCTATGTGGCAATCAACGTTTATGATCAGCGGCTATGTCCTGTGTATTTTGTATTCGCGATATTGGTTATGCTTGTTCCGGCCGGAATTGATATTTCGGAAACTTCTAAATTAGGAACACCATTTATCATATCATCGATTGTCACAATGTTTTTCGGCATAGCTTTGTTTCTTTCCAACTATACCAAAATCGAGCGCATTACCCTCAAGCAAGGCTTTTTAATTACGGGAATGAGTTGGCTGGTCGTTTGCTTGTTTTCGGCGGTTCCTTTTGTGTTGCATCACAGCGTACCGAGCATTACCGATGCACTTTTTGAAGCAACATCGGGTATTACCGGAACCGGTGCAACGATTATGACCGATATTGAAAGTTTGCCGCATTCGGTTTTGTTGTGGCGTTCGCTTTTAAATTATATCGGCGGTTTGGGAGTCGTCATTTTCGCGGTGGCACTGTTGCCGTTTTTAGGAATCGGCGGTATGCAGATTTTTCAGCATGAAAATTCGGATTCAAATGATAAATTTATGCCGAAATTCAGCTATATTGCCAAGCGAATAGTGTTTGTATATCTGGCATTGACAGGTGTTGCGTCCGGTACGTTGTTTTTGTGCGGTATGGGATGGTTTGACGCTATTAACCACGCCATGTCGGCTATTGGTACCGGCGGATTTTCAACTAAAAATGCTTCGGTCGGAGCGTTTAACAGCGGCTTGATTGATACGGCAATTATTGCTTTTATGATTTGCGGTGCTTTGCCGATGACTTTTTATATATTGTTGTGGCGGCGTATGGAAGCTGATCGTAATCGGCAGGTTGCGGTATTCATCAAAACGCTCGGTTGGCTCAGTCTGATCTTTTGTTCATACCTTTATTTTGTATCGGATCAATCATTGTTGGAATCTGTTCGCTATGGTATTTTTACAGTTGTTTCGATTGTAACGACAACCGGTTTGAGTGCGGTTGACTATACTCAGTGGGGAGGTTGGACAATTGCAGCAATTTTATTTTTATCCATGATCGGCGGTTGCACCGGGTCGACCGGCGGTTCTATTAAAATGCTGCGTTGGCAGGTGGTGTATGCCTTTTTGCGTAAATATATTATTTCGGCTATTGATCCGTATCGGGTTGTACCGCTTAAAATCGGTTCGACCAATATGTCGGAAAAAGTAACGATGTCAGTGTTTGTTTATATGTTCTCTTTTGTGGCATGTTTGGTTTGTCTGACACTAATCGTCAGTGCTTGCGGAATCGATTTTAAAACGGCTATTGCCTGTGTTTCGGCCTGTATAACCAATGTCGGTTTAGGTGCTGTTGAGGTTATCGGTCCGTCAGGCAATTATGCGTTCTTTGATGATGAAATAAAAGCGATTTTGTGCTTTGCCATGTTGCTCGGGCGTTTGGAAATCATTACGATTTTGGTTTTACTCTCAAAATCATTTTGGCGCAGCTGATTTTTGCTTGTAGTAGTTTAAAATATAAAGTCTGACCGCACTTGACAGGTTTGGCGAAGTCCGATTGGCATCAATCTCGGTGATAAGCTGATTTAAGCTCATATTTCGATTAGAGGCGATTGTCAGCAGTTCGGCATAAAATTCTTCTTCCAAGCTGATGCTTGTCGAGTGCTTGTTGGCAATAAGTACAGAGATTTTTATCATTATTTTTTCAAGTAACTGTCAATGGATATGACTTCGGCTTTGTTGGCTGTTTCGGCCGGAATGATTTGCGCATGCGGTTCGGCAATGCTGGCTTCACAGGATTCCGGTTCAAAACTCAGGCCGAATTTGGCATACGGATCGGCAAAATATGTAATGGCATCGTACGGAACCGTAATGGTTTGCGGGATGCCGCCGAAACTTAAATCAACGGAAAAGTTATTATGGCGAACGGTTAAATTATCAAATTGATTTTGTAATACGATGGTCATACTTTCAGGATATTGGATTTTCAGGTTTTTGGATACAACCGTGCCCGGAAAATCGGTACGGAAAGTAATATAAAAATGATTTTCCCCCGGCAGACCTTGTTCTTCAACAATCTTGAGCGCATAGTAAACAACATTGCGCAGCGATTTTTCTACCAGTTCATCATAGTTCATTTCATCGATATATTTAACCATCATCATTCCCATTAAATAAAATGAGCCGTTCTGTTGCTGGGTGGCTCATCCCCCACTTTGTGCTAACCAAAGCGCAAAGGATTGAAATTTGTTGCTAT
>CAMVHF010000035.1 GCA_947167235.1 uncultured Alphaproteobacteria bacterium | reverse complement strand
GACCGGCCATTTTTCGGCAACGATTAATGTGTTATGACCTAAACGTGCCCACATTTCTTCGGCCAAATGCGGTGTAAACGGCGATAACAGTTTCAATAATGTTTCATACAATTCGGCCGGTATCTTTTCTAAGCCGGACAGATAGTTAACGTATGTCATTAAAGAAGAAACGGCTGTATTAAACTTCATTTGGTCAATACGCTCGGTCACCTCTAAGATGCACTTATGCATAGCGCGTAAATCATCGGCCGAAGCTTTAACTTCAGAGCCGTAAACCTTCTTAAACAAGGTATAAACCTTGCTGACAAAACGATATACACCGTTCAAACTTTCTTCGGACCACATGGCAACCTGATCAAACGGACCGATAAACATTTCATATAAGCGGAATGTATCGGCACCGTAATTTTCGACAATCTCATCCGGATTAACCACGTTACCGCGTGATTTACTCATTTTTTCACCGTCGGCGGCCAAAATCATACCGTGTGAGGTACGTTTTTGATACGGTTCCGGCATCGGCACATAGCCGCAGTCATACAGGAATTTATGCCAAAAACGCGAATACAACAGGTGCAGCGTGGTATGTTCCATACCGCCGTTGTACCAATCAACATTCATCCAGTATTTTAAGGCTTCTTGCGAAGCAAATTCCTTATCGTTGTGCGGATCGCAGTATCTTAAGAAATACCAAGACGAACCGGCCCAGTTCGGCATAACATCGGTTTCTCTTCTGGCATGACCGCCGCACTTCGGACAAGTGGTATTAACCCAATCGGTAGCATTAGCCAAAGGCGATTCGCCGTTATCATTCGGGCGATAATCCGGCACTTCCGGCAAATTAAGCGGCAGTTGATCTTCCGGAATCGGTTGCCAACCGCAGTGTTCGCAATATACCATCGGAATCGGCTCACCCCAGTAACGCTGACGTGAGAATACCCAGTCACGCAATTTGAAATTGACCTTCGGCTGACCGAAGCCGTTATCTTTAGCAAACTTAATGGCGGCAGCCATGGCATCTTTTTTATCCATACCGTCCATAAAGCCGGAATTAATATGTTCACCATCTTCTTCCCACGCTTCCTTACTGATATCACCGCCGGCCAAAACCTGAATAATCGGTAAATTAAAGACTTTGGCAAAGTCATAGTCGCGTTGGTCATGCGCCGGAACGGCCATAATAGCGCCGGTACCGTAACCGGTCAAAACATAGTCGGAAATAAATACCGGAATTAATTTACCGTTAAACGGATTGCGCGCCTTAATACCCTTCAGTTCGACACCGGTTTTTGTGGTATCGGAAGTACGTTGCAATTCTGATTTTTTAGAAGTTTCGGTCACATAATTATCGATTTCGGCATTATTTTCGAACTTATCGGACAGTTCTTTAACAAAATGATGTTCCGGTGCCATAACCATATAAGTTACGCCAAAGGTCGTATCCGGACGCGTGGTATAAACAACCAACTTTTTACCCAAATCATGACCGGCATTATCGGTTAAATCAAATTCGAGCTCGGCACCTTCGGAACGACCGATCCAATTGACCTGAGTCGACT
Organism: uncultured Alphaproteobacteria bacterium; assembly: GCA_947167235.1. Classification (GTDB taxonomy): domain Bacteria; phylum Pseudomonadota; class Alphaproteobacteria; order RF32; family CAG-239; genus RUG410. The sequence continues at coordinate 12,980 of CAMVHF010000035.1, read as the reverse complement.
TCACGCGATCAATAAAATCAACTGTTTCGATATCGTTAATCAGTCTGTCGGCATATTTGGTAATGGCCAACATCCACTGTTCTTTATCTTTGCGAACGACCTGCGCACCGCAACGCTCACAACAGCCGTTAACGACTTCTTCATTAGCCAAACCGACTTTGCATGACGGACACCAGTTAATGGCAATTTTATCTTTATAGGCCAACCCATGCTTCCAAAATTGAATAAACATCCACTGTGTCCACTTGTAATATTCCGGATCACAGGTATTGAAGCATCTGTCCCAATCAAACGAAAAACCGATGGATTTCAATTGACGGGTAAAATTAGCAATATTTTCTTTAGTTGAAATTGCCGGATGTACGCCGGTTTTAATAGCATAATTCTCAGCCGGCAAACCGAAAGCATCAAAACCCATCGGGTACAAAACGTTAAAGCCCTGCATTCTCTTTTTGCGTGATATAACATCTAAAGCCGTATATGAGCGCGGATGGCCGACGTGCAATCCCGCACCGGACGGATACGGAAATTCAACCAACGCATAAAACTTAGGCTTATCATAGTCTATATCAACCTTATAAGCTTTTTCATCTTCCCAAATTTTTTGCCATTTATTTTCAATGGTGCGGAAATTGTATCTTTCTTCATTTTGCCAATCTTGGCGCCATTCTTCCCAACTTTCTTTTCCGTTATAACGGGCTTTACCTGACATTATGACCTCTTTTCAATATAAATTTCATCTGTGCAAAATTAGCACATAATTTCTGATATTTCAACGTTTATAAGCATTATACACAAACACAAAATCATCGACTTATTAACCAAAAAATAAACATTATTAATTACACTTTTGCGCAAGAGGATAATATGGAAGACAAGGCTTTTTTACAGCATGCTTTGGAGCAATCGTTTTTGCATCCGCTGGTTATCGAATCCGAGCGGATTAAAATAACTTCCGATTCTTTTTGTTGCGAAACTCTACAAATAAGCGATACCGAATTTTTATATGCGCAACCGTACCGCATAACGGCAGAACAAATAAAAAAATATATGCAAAACATCAGCGCGGTTATCAGCACACGCCAAAATAAGCGACTTTATACCGAATACGAACTCTATAAGCACGATTTAGCCGAAAATATCATCGTGCCGAACACCTATCCCGATATCAAAAAAATCGGCAAACAGCTGGACTTACAAACTGTCAGCAGGCAAGCAGCCCAAAAGAAAAAGATTACGGCCACCTTATTTCCGCCTTCTTTTATTACAGAATTTAACAAAATAACCGAACAATACACGGCTGATTTCAATCGTTGTAAGGAGTTGTTAAAACAAAATCAAAAAGCGGTCGGTCTGTCGCTTATCGACGATTTTGCGGCAATTTTCGAACAAAATATGAAAAAATTCGGCTTATCGCATTTTGTTTTTTGGATTAATCGCAAGCGTTTTTTGTATTACTTAAATGAAGCCGCACAACTCTTAAAAACCCATCAGCAATTGGATGCCGATTTTTGCCGCACCCACACCTTCTTCGGCGAAAAAATAAAACTGATGCACAAATCGGTTGCCCAGTGTCACACAATGTTACACGAGCTTGTCAGACTTTTGCAGGAAATGTCTTTCGATTCGCAATTATACGGCATTGTACAAGAATTATTGGTCAGTCGTCAACGTTTTGACAATGCCTTAAAAAAATATCGAGCACAAAATCCGGCTGATAATGTTGCCCAAATAACTTCTATACGGCACAATATGAGTGATATATTCAAAAGTTACGCTCTGCTCTGCTATTTTAACGGTGTTCGTTGTGCTTTTGAATATAAATATTTAAATGAAGCTCCGCAACAGCGTAATCCTGAACTGCCTACCGTATCGCCGCAAGATGAAATTAAAAAAATCGCCAAAATCGTCGGTGAAAGCACCAAAATTGATTCTTCGGCCGGAAAACTCGGTAAATTATACACATCTGCATTAGGAAAATACGCCTCAACACAGCGCAAATTACAGTCTTTGCTTACGCACTGAATTGCCGCAAATTTTGCACAAAAATACTAGACAAAAACAGAAAGACGTGTTATTATAACATCAAAGCATATTTTTATGAGGTTTTAACATGAGATATGAGGATATTGTAAAAAGCGTTCAAGAGCTGATAAAGCTCTATAAAGCAGGCGAAGACGGTCGGAACAGCGATCGGGCTAAAGAACTCTGTGAGCTTTTAGCAAAAGAAAAATGGAACGATGTCTCAAAGGCTACCTTAAAAGCCCGTATGACAAGCGGTGTGCTTCCTAAAAACCTTATCACGACAATAACCGCAGCGATAGAAGCCGCTCGCCAACAAACAAATGACACGCCCCCGCAACCAAATCCTAAAAAAGCTGATAACAAAAAAGATAAATCTTCTTTAAGCAATGGGCAACAAACAGTTTTGGCATCTTTGGCCGAATACGCGTCCGCCATGGGTATTGATTTAACGACAATCACGCGTGAAAATTATAACGACACCGTTAAAAATCTCGAAACCGAACAGGAAAAAGCCATCACTCGCGATTTACATGATTATTTAACCGGTAAAACCGATGACTACTCCGACAGAGTAGCCGATTATCTTGAAGCAGCCGGACTATCGCCGAGTAAGCAACGTTACCACTGGACTAAAACATTAAGCATACTTCGTTCGGAGTTCGCGGCTCGCCCGCAAAACAAAGAAGAACGCATCAACCGTGACCGCCTGATGGAAATGGCTTTGAAGGCTTATCAAAGTTCCATTATCAAATCGACATCTAATCCTAAAGTTCCGGAACCGCGCGTTGCCGACCGCACCGAAAGCCTTTTGGAACAAATGGCTAAAGTCGGGCGTTCGGATTACAAAAAGCGTTTAGAAAACAATAAAGGTCGAGCTTTACCGAAAGATCAATTTCTGGCGGATTTGAAAAAAAATACTCGCAGTAATTCGGACTTTATCCCGCTGACAAACAAAATCGCAGCCAATCACGTTCAGAAAATGCTGGAACAATTAGAACCTCAGGCTCAAGATAAATATATCAACTCATTACGCAAAAATGATTTGGAAGCGTATATTCCTGAAGGTTACACCCCTCATAAAAACGAGCGTGATACAACATTGCAAGATATCGCTTTCAGACCGACCGCTATACAGAAAAAGGCTTGCGAAATTGCCGGTCTGAACTGGAAAGATTACCAAAACGCCGACAGTTTAATTTCCGCACTGCAAGGTGCCGGATACATCATTGACGGCAAAAATATTATAGATTTAAATACTAACGGAGATGCTCCGCGCGGCAAACCGCAAGAGCAAGAAGATCAACAACAAAACGGAGCAAATCCGCACAAAAAAGGAGACAGAACCATGGCTGATACAAACACTCAAGATACTACCGAAAATAAGGATATTGAACCTACTTTCGAAGAATTAAAAGACAAGACCATCGAAATTTCACGGGAAAAAACCCAGTACGGCGACGGACACATTATCTTTGAAGCTAAAGACAGTGAAGGCAATACAACCTTTAGATTCAACGGTGATATAAAGGATTATTATAAAATGTCAGGAGCTTACAGCGCCAATAAAGGAGATGAATGGTTCGATAACAACGGTAAAGATAACCAACCTTTACCGGATGAAGATCGCAAATTTATCGCTAAAGAAGTTGATAAATTCCTGATAAAAGAAGCTTTGCAAGATTTAGAGTATCTTAAAGAAATGGAAGACAGCGGAAAAATTGTACAAAGAGTTGCCAATGAAAACGCAATGATGGTTCGAAAAGGTGAGCATTGTACAGACGAAGAATTTAACCAATATCGCAAGATAAAAAGTCGTGCCGCTTATGGTCGAAAATTCCTTGAAGAAGAAGAACAAAATCATCCTGAACTTGTTGAAGAAATACGAAAGGAATTAGAAGCTAAAAAGAAAGCCAAAGAAGCTGAAAATAATAAAGAAAATGATACAAACGATATAAATTTTAATGTTCTGGATGAAACACAACAGCCGACTAATGAAGAAAGTCATGAACAGCCAACTCCGGCACCGGTCGCCGAAACAACCAATGACGACTGGATTGCTCGTAAGGCCGCTTATTACAAAGGCTTAAGCGATAACAATCAAATCAACAATTATGAACGTGATGAAACCGTTCAAGACGGATTTGCCGCTTCCTTTAATGAGGCCAAAATTCATTATTCATCCCCGAATAATGTTGCTGTATCCAAAGAAGCCGGCTTAAACGTCTTTGATGCTATGTTAAAAGAACCAGATAACCAAGGCCGCCGTGTTAATTTCTCACCTGATATGCCGCCGGAAATGGCTGCTCGTCTGTATGCCGCCTGCTTAATCAACGGTAACGATATGGGAGGTAACGTTCCGCAATTAACTGAAGAACAACTCAAAGCGGCTTTAGGCGATGAGGAATACGCTGTCTTCCAACAAAAAATGGCCGAAAGACAAGCAGAAAGACAGGGAACTGAACGAACTGCCGATCAACCGGCACCGGAAGCGCCGACACAAGAAACGCCTACTCAGGAAACACCGACACAAGAAGGTTCATCTCAAGAACCTCCGGTCACTGAAAAGAAAACCGGACCGAAACCGACTTTAGATACCCTAAAAGATAAGAATATCGAGATTTCTCGCGATAAAAACAGTTCGACACAAATTGACTTAGTTGCCAAAGATGAAAACGGCAATATAACATTTGAATTTCATGGCGAGCTGAAAGATTTTTATCAAACAAAAGGTGAATATTCTGCTAAAAGCGGTGAAGAATTCTTTGATAATAAGGGTGGTGAAAAACAACCTTTACCGGAAGATGACCGTAAATTTATTGCCGAAAAAATTAATGATTTCATGCTGAAAGAAGCTTTGATGGATCAATATAAAATGGCACAAATGGAAGCAAGCGGTAAAATTGTTCTGGGAAAAACCGATAAAGGAGATAATGCTGCGACAAGATTAATAAAAGGCCCGAATTGCACGGAAGAAGAGTATCAAGAATATCGTAAGATGAAAGCCAGAGCTGCTTACGGAAAGAGCTTTTTAGCTAAAGAATTTGAAAAAAATCCGGAAAAAGTCAGAGAAATAGCAGGTAATATTATCCGCGATATTGCTTCCGGAAAGACAGCCGATATGTCTGTTGCAGACGTTCGTGAAGCACAAATTAAAGCCTTACGCGAAAAAATGTCTCAAAACAAAACCGACAATGGTAATTCAGATTCTTTGATGGATCATGATAAGAAAATCTTGGCTTTAAGCGGACGTTTGCCTGAAGGTGAAAAAGCTTACGTAACCAAAGGCGGTGAAAAACAAGAAGTCAAAGCTTTGGAAGGAGATGCAAAAACTAAATTTGAAACCAGAAATAAAGATGCAATAGACAGAGCATTAAAAAATTATCAATCTCGCGGCAATAGATAGACATATAAATATCAAAGGAGAATACCCATGGTAGATTTCAGCTCATCATTCAAGGAATTTTTAAAAAAATACGATTCGTCTGCTCTGTCTAAAGTCGAAGACGGCAGCACATCGCCCGACGTATTAAACAGCATATATTCCTCATATATCGGTAAGTTTGAAACGTGGGAAAAAATTCCGACTATATTACGAGATCGTTATGATGTTGTGCCGCAAGACATCATGGATGCTGCCGCACGCGGCGAACTTGAAACTTTGAAAGCTATGGAATTGGACCCTTCTCTCAAAACAACCGAAGATGCCCAGCAAAAAATCGAAAAAGAACGGCAACAACGACAAAAAGAAATAGCTGATGCTATTGATCCGTTCATTCCGCACCCTCATGTTCCGAAAGATATTGTCCTGCCTGCAGCCGTTGCTTTATATACGGCAGCAGTTGTTGCCGGCTATTCAAGCTCGGCTTCGCATGATTTGGCTAATGAAAGTCAGATTCGCGATAAAATCTTCAAAGGTGCCGAAGGACGTCCGCTTACCAAAGAAGAACATGATCTTATTTTTGAAAGTCACAAGCGCGTTCGCGACATCATAATTAAGGACTTTGCCGAACACCAACCGGAAAGAGCCTTAGTTCGTATGTTCTGCTTCCTTGATCGCCATCCGGAGAAAAAAGACGAATTATTGCCTAAAATTGCAGATTTGGTTCAAAAAATTGAAACGGAAAATCGTCAGGGCGACTTGTTAAGAGTATTACAACACCCGATTTATCAATCCAAATTATCCCGTGTTAAGCCTGAAACTTTGGATTTAATGAACAGTTGTCTGTTGAAAAATGTTCCGAGTGAAATGCAAAACGGCTATCTGGGCAACAGTATTCCGATCAAGAAAAAACTTGCCGAACTTATTGACGCCGATAACAAAGGTAATGCGCCTGATATTCAAGAACGCATCAATGATTTGGTTAAAAGTGCCAAAGAGGGCGGTATCGGAATTGACTTTAAGAACTACTCTTCATTGTCACCGCATCCTATGTCTGCCGAATTGCGCCAAAAGCTCATGATTGCTTGTTGTATCAACGATGTTCCGTACAGATCAAAACTGACTGAAAAAATTCGCATGGATTCGGATTATTTCAAGAGCCTGCCGAAAGACGTACAAACAGTCGTGGCTGCCAAAGAACTCAAAATGGCCAAAGGACAAATCGTCACTCGCGAGAAAATTGCCAGCACAAAAGAGCTTTATGCCAATATGCCGTCAATTATGGCCGCCCGAAGTGCCGGTCGTTAACGGATACCTAAAGACAAAAAAACGCGGCTTCTGCCGCGTTTTTTATTGATTAATTATCATCAAAAGCCATTTTTGATTTATTAACCGACATACAAAGTATAATTCCGAAACTGGCCATAATCGAAAACATCACCGTTCCGCCGTACGAGATAAGCGGTAACGGAACACCAACCACCGGCAACAAGCCCATAACCATTGAAATATTGATGAATACATATAAAAAATAGTTGGTATTCAAACCGATTATGGTTAGTTTTGCAAAGTAATTACGGGTGCGAAAAGCAAACAAATAGCCGAGCGCAATAACAAGCAAATTCAAAGCCAGAACCGTCAAACTGCCGAGCATACCGAATTCCTCAGAGAACATTGTAAAAATAAAATCCGTATGCTTTTCCGGCAAAAAATTCAAATGCGTCTGCGTACCGTGCAAAAAGCCTTTACCGAATATGCCGCCGGAACCGAAAGCTATTTTAGACTGAATAATATGATATCCGGTTCCCAAAGGATCCCTTTCCGGATCCAAAAAAGTCAACACCCTGTTTTTCTGATATTCATGCAGACAGTTCCAAACGATCGGCAAACAACCACCGCCGGCCGCCCCGACCAAAGCAAATTTCCACCATTGCACACCGGCTACAAATACCATGACGGTTGCCGTAATCAAAACCATCAGTGACGTACCTAAATCAGGTTCCATGGCAATAAGTGCTACCGGAAACAATGTCAACAATGCCGGAATAATCAATCCGCGAATTGTACGAATTCCCTGAATGGTCATTGCATTAAAATAACGCGCCAAAAATAGCACTATCCCGATTTTCATTAATTCGGACGGCTGAACCTTAAACAACCCGAAATTAATCCAACGTTGCGCGCCCATACCGATATGGCCGAATACTTCAACCGCAACCAACAGCATCATGGATACCAAATAAAAAACATAAGCCCACTTATAATACTGTCTGGCATCAATCAGAGCCATAAAAATCATCAGTACAAGAGCTACACCGAAACGCATCAGATGCTTGCCGGCCCAAGGTGTCCAACTTCCGTTAGCCCCGAATACAAAGTAAGCGTCCCGATTCCGGCCAAAATTATCATTAATAAAATATAGGTAAAACTCATACCCAATATTTTTTCTTTTACGCTTTGACCGTTATTTCCATAGCCGATATATTCCATGAAGCACCTATCTGATATTTAATTCCAGAGCTTTTTGCAAAATTTTGCTGGCAATCGGAGCCGCCACACCCGAACCCGATGAACCGTGTTCTACAATAACGGCAACGGCATAGCGCGGATTATCAACCGGTGTAAAGCCCATAAACCAAGCATGATTTCTTAATTTCCACGGCAGCTGCTCATCTCGGACAATACCGCTTAAGCGTTCTTTCATCGAAATGCGGCGTACCTGTGTGGTTCCGGTTTTGCCGCCCATTGTCGCCCCGTCTATGTTAAACTTGGCCCGACCGGCCGTACCGCCTGCCCCGTTAACAACTTCGAACATACCTTGTTTTACCAGCTCAATATGTCGAGTCGAAATATCCAACCGTTTTATTTTTCTTAAATCCGCATCCGTCGGTTTAATAAATGTCGGCTGCACGGCATAGCCGCCGTTAACAACACGCGCCAACATTGTGGCTAGTTGCAAAGGCGTTACCAAAACATATCCCTGCCCTATACCGGAATTTGCCGAATCACCTTGTGTCCAATTCGTATCATATCGTGACTTTTTCCATGCCCTCGACGGTATCAAACCGCTTTTTTCATTATCCAAACCGACATGTAATGTTTCCCCCATTCCCAAACTCAATGCCATATCATGTATCTTATCGATACCGACACGCAAGGCCGTTTCATAGAAGAATATATCACATGAATATTTCAAGGCCTCTACAACATTTAAGCTTCCGTGACCGGCATGCTTCCAACAGTGGAAACGAATATTACCGATATCCATACCGCCGGCACAGTAAAAACGGGTACCGACATTAATAACGCCGGCCTCTAATGCGGCCAAAGCCACAACCACCTTAAACGTCGATCCCGGAGAATACTGACCGGATACGGCTTTATTAACCAAAGGTGTGCGTTCATTATTCAAAAGCGCATTCCAATGTTTATAACTGATACCGTTGGTAAACAGATTCGGATCAAATGACGGTTTAGAAACAAGCGCTAAAATTTCGCCGGTACGGACATCAAGCACGACTGCGGCACCGCTTTCTTCGCCAAAGGCATCATAAGCGGCCTGTTGCAATCTGGAATCGACGGTAACGCGCACACTGTCGCCCTGAATACCGGAGTTGCGTTCGATTTCTTTCATGACGCGTCCGTAGGCATTAACCTCTAATTTAACCGTACCGCCTTTGCCCTGCAACTTATAATCGAAATAGCGTTCCAAACCGGCTTTGCCGATTTTAAATCCCGGAACCATAGCGAGCGGATTATCTTTTTTATCGGCATCGGAAATCGGTCCGACATAACCCAATACATGGGCATACAAATCCGCATACGGATAGATACGGCTCAGACCTTCGTTAATTTCAACTCCCGGCAGATCCGGTGCATGTAATTCGATTTTAGCCACTTCTTCCCAACTCAAATCATTTTTCAATTTTATCGGAATAAAGCGGCGTTTATTTTTTATATCTTTTAAAATACGGTTTTCTTCATCTTCCGACAACGGAATAATCTGCTTAAACGCCTCCAACGTTTTCTGCACATCCGAAGTCTGTTCGGCAATGAGCAAAGCCTGAAAATCCTGATCGTTTTTAGCGATGATAACGCCGTTTCGATCATAGATAACCCCACGCGGCGGCACCAAAAAACGTGTTGAAATACGATTTTCATCGGACATTACTTTATATTTATCGGCCTCATATATTTGCAAATAATACAGACGCGCCGCAATCATCGCAAAAGCCGCCAGATTGAACAACATCAAAAAAATGGTTCGCCGTCCGAGAACTTTGATTTTTTCGTTATCTGAACTATTCATTTATTCTCTCCTGCGGCAGCAGATGATTTTGCACCCACACATTAATACTGACAATAAACGGATAAAATAACAGTGTCGAAAAATAACTGAGCATAACTTCGCTTAAAGACAGAATATGTCCGAAATAAATAGTCAGAACCAACCATTTCAAGAGAATTTGTCCTAATCCGACAAGTCCGAAAATAAACCACCCCAAACCGAACGAAGCCGATTGGAAATATCTGCCCAGCCAATCGGTTACAAATACCAACAACATCATAAATAAAATATTCAGTCCCAACGGTGATGAGCTGTAAACATCGGTCAGAAAACCGACACAAAATGCCGATATATAACTGAACATATACCCGCGCTTTAACGCCCAGTAATAAACGCAAATCACGCCGACCGTCGGCCGAAAATAATTGAGTTGTACGGAATTAACCGGTGTAAAGAAAATAAACATCAAAATAAACGTTGTCACCAACGGAATACGGTGCAGCAAAAAAATCCGAAATTTTTCCTGCCAACTGTCACGCATTATTTATCGCTTTCAAAGAAATCCATGCGGATTTCTTCTTCGTTGGATAAGCCGTAATCAACAATTCGAACATATTCGACACGGCTGATATCGGCCATTGTTTCGACACTGATATCACCGCCCGAAATGGTATTCACAAAACCGATCGGTAATCCGGCCGGAAACATTCCGCCCACACCGGAAGTTACAACCACATCTCCTTCTTGAATATCCGCCGTCGAACGTGTAAACAAAAGTGTCGGCATAGCCGTATTGTTTCCGGTTAAGATACCTCTGACACGCGTACGCTCAACCACAACCGGAATTTTTGAGTTAATATCCGTTACCAAAATAATTTTGGCATAATGGCCGCTGACTTTATCGACGCGTCCGATAACACTTTCATCCCCCAAAACGATTTGTCCCTTTTTAACCGGTTCATCACCTATATACACGAGCAGCATGTGGGTGAAATTATCGCCGGATTCGGCTATGATTTTAGCGCTCATAAACGTTGCCTCGGCCGGTGGTGTATAATTAAGCAATCGGCTTAATAGCTGATTTTCCACCTCCAGCGTGCGTACCTTATTTTGTAAAATAAGCATCTGTTTATTTTCGGCGCGCAGCTCGCGATTATCGGCGTAGATATGACTGATATCATAGAAATAAGTATAAACACGGTGTACAATTCGCGACGGGTATTCCACCACCTGCATAATCGGACCGGTAACATCCATCACGGCCTTATGAGCAGCTTCGACAATAACATTATCGAGTTTAGACATCAAAACCGTCAAAAAAGATACCACAAATAAAATGAATACAAAAAAGCGGCGAAAATTAACTCTGAGCTCACTGAATTTAATAAGCAGAACACCTCGCCGCCACATATCGCAATTCCTTATTTAATGCCGGATTAATCCATGCTTGAAAGCACGTCTTTCAAACGGCTGTATTCATCTAATGCTTTACCCGAACCTCTGGCAACACAAGACAACGGATCTTCGGCAACCGATACCGGAAGTCCGGTTGCTTTACGCAATACCTGATCCAAATTGGCAAGCAATGCCCCGCCGCCGGTTAAAATGATACCCTTATCAACAATATCGGCAGCCAATTCCGGTGCAGTATTTTCCAAAGCCACCTTAACGGCTTCAACAATATCGGATACAGGCTCCATCAAACTTTCGGCAACCTGACGTTCGGTAATAACGATTTCCTTAGGAACGCCGTTAACCAAATCGCGACCGCGAATTTCAACCGTACGCCCTTCGCCTTTTTCCGGCGGACAAGCTGAACCGATTTCTTTTTTAATGCGTTCGGCACTGCTTTCACCGACCAACAGATTTTTATTGCGGCGAATATAGTTAACAATGGCGCTATCCATTTTATCACCGCCGACACGAACAGAACGTGCGTAAACGACACCTTTTAAGGATAACACGGCAACTTCGGTTGTACCACCGCCGATATCAACCACCATACTGCCGGAAGGTTCGGTAATCGGCAAACCGGCACCGATAGCGGCAGCCATCGGTTCTTCAATTAACTGAACTTTATGAGCGCCGGCTTGATATGCGGAGTCCTTAATAGCGCGTTTTTCAACTTCGGTTGCACCGCTCGGAACACAAATAACGATCAAAGGAGTTACAAAAGTCCGACGATTATGTACTTTGCAAATAAAGTATTTAATCATTTCTTCGGCGATTTCAAAATCGGCGATAACGCCGTCTTTCAACGGACGAATAGCATGGATATTACCAGGTGTACGACCAAGCATACGTTTTGCCTCATTACCGACGGCCAAAACGCGTTTACGACCTTTATATTCTTCAATAGCCACAACCGACGGTTCATTCAAAACAATACCGCGACCGCGTACATATACAAGCGTATTTGCCGTACCCAAATCAATCGCCATATCAGCGGAAAACATTCCCAACAGCTTTGCAAACATTTTGCATTTCTCCAAAATTAATTTTAATTCACTACTTTTTTATAACAGAACGAAATAATGTGCAAGCGATATTTAAGCATTTGCACGGTTTAAAATTTGTTTTAAAAATTCATCTTGTCCGGTATAAACTTCTTCGAGAACGATATCGGCCGGCAGTTTATTTCGAAGCCAAGTGCGCTGTCTTTTGGCATATTGGCGAGTGTGCAGTTTAGCTTCAGCCAAAGCCTCTTCCAAAGAAGTTTCGCCTTTAACATAACGCATTAATTCCGGCACACCGAGAGCCTTCATTGCCGGTAGGGTTTCAGAAATTTGCCGCATAGCCAAATATTCGATTTCCTTTAAGGCACCCCATTCATAGACCATTTTATCTAAGCGGAATTTGCAGCGTTCTTCAATAACATCAATATCAGGGACAATTTTAACAACTATAAAATCGGCTTCCGGTAATTTTTTAATCATCGGCACTTTATACCATTCCGAAACCTTTTGATTGGTTGCCGTCATAATCTCAACCGCGCGAACGATTCGCGTTTTATCATTCGGATTAAGTTTGGCGGCAATTTCGGCATCGTGTTTTTGCAAAAATTGATATAAAGCCCCTAAACCGTCTTTACTCAGCCAAATTTTTACCTTTTCTCTGATTTCGGCCGAAACTTCCGGAATCGGCGTAACCCCGTTGATAAGGGCATCAATATACATACCTGTACCGCCGACAACCACCGGCACTTTATTTTCAGCCCATAATTTTTTAATTTCAGATACACATAAATCAAGCCACTCGACAACATTTCCGCGCTTGGTACAGTCAAAA
>CAMVHF010000034.1 GCA_947167235.1 uncultured Alphaproteobacteria bacterium | reverse complement strand
AAAGGCTTATAGCCGCATATGAAGAACCCCGCGTTTTACGCGGGGGTTTCTTTTGGTACGCGCTTAAGGATTAACGGCGCTTTGCTTCGTTCTCCTCATTCGTTCGTCTTAAAGCCTCACCGGCGTTCTGACGTCCGCCTCTCATTCGTCGTCGAACCCTTTTTCCAGGGCTCGCATCCCTTACAACTCCTACCAACAAAAAAACCGGCATAAAGCCGGTTTATTTATTGGTACGCGCTTGGATTGGCTTCGCCGCCACGGCGCTCATTCGCTAAAGCTCACCGCGATACGTTCGTCTCGCTTTCGCTTGTGGTCGAACCCTTTCTCCAGGGTTCTTATCCCACAGCGCTAAATAAACAGATAAGCACCCAAAAGGGTGCTTATCTGTTTATTGGTACGCGCGCAGGGATTCGAACCCTGGACCCACTGATTAAGAGTCAGTTGCTCTAGCCAACTGAGCTACGCACGCATATAAAACATCACTTGTATAAAACATTATAATTTGTTTTGCAATAGTTTTTTTTAATTATTTTGGATTATTTGCACATTATGCTCTAATTGGTACACACTGTTTTGCGGATTTTTCATCTGATTAACGATGATTTCCCTTACTGTCGAGCCGGTTTCGGTATATGTTTTTTGCGGGTATCTGTCACCGCCGTTGGCAATAAACATCGATGTTAACAGACGATATGTTTTATCCGACTCTAAAGGTTTTCCCTTAATTGAGATGTTTTCAATGCGTTTGTCATCGACCGTGAATTCATAACGGATGCCGGCTGTCTGTAACAATTCGTTGGTTTTACCGCGTTTATGATAATGCGTGATGCCGTGGCGCAAAAACTTTTTCAATTCTTTACCGCTCAGTTCAATAATCACCGCCGGATTATCGTACGGATAAAGTTCCAATATTTGATTAAACGTTACAGTACCGTGCGGCAAGGCGCTGCGAATGGCTCCCGAATTGATAATAACACCGTCGACTTCCGGATGTTCTTGAGCTAACAAATAGGCGATATATTCGCCGATAGGGCATTCCTGACTGCAATAGTCTGTGCCGTCGGTATAGCCGTAACTTTGCGGTAATTCGACAATTTTCTCGCTTAAAATATTGTTAAGTTCGGTTTGCGCATCGGCTATGATTTTAACGGCAGCGGAATCTGCACCGATATCAATATTCATCGCGACGGCATCACCGTTATAATTGATAATTTCGCCGTCGGTATTGAATTCGGCCTGCAATTTACCGACATACTGACCGCCCATGCCGCATGAAACAATTAAAGTTTTACCGCCGTTGACCGTCATCGGATATTCGCCGCGGCGGTGAACAACACTTTTATCATTGATCAGTAATGAATGAGAATGACCGCCGACAATAATATCGATATCCGGCAAGGCTTTGGCTAGTTTGATATCTTGTGTCAAGCTGATGTGCGATAACACAATGATAATGTTGATTCCTTGATTTTTTAATTTTTTAATTTCGGTTTCGACAGCCTGTTTTATCGGGGTGATTTCAATGGCGGCACCGCCCAAAATATTAATTTCCGGTGTTGTAACGCCGATGATCCCGATTTTACGTCCGTTGCGCTCGATAATCATTGATGGTTTAATATATTGTGATATAGGTTCTTTTGATGAAGATAAAATATTGGCTGCCAAAATCGGTGTATGCCAACGGCTGATAAAATGAACTGTCTCGCTTAAATTATCGTCAAATTCGTGATTGCCCAGTGTTGCCGCATCATAAGGTATCATTTCAAACAGCGGCAGCAAATATCGGCTTTTTGTAAGCGTATAGAAAGCCGTGCCGGTAAAACGATCGCCGGCATCTAATATAATGCTGTCCGGATTTTCTTGTTTCTCTTTGAGCATAAATGCGGTAATGCGCGCAAAACCGCCTAAGCAATTTTGACTATCAATCGTGCAATCACCGTATTCGTTAAAAGGCAATAAGTGGGTGTGTAAATCATTGGTATGTATAAGATTTATCTTCAAATTTTCCGGTTGTTTACAACCATACAGCAAAACACAAATAAGCAAAAATATAATTTTTTTCATCATCAAGCCTCACAAAGCAATCATAAACAAATCTTAAATAAAAACAATAAATTATTTGCATTATTCAAAGATATTGATTAAAACATATTGCAGTATGGAAAAAAGGAGATTGTTAAAATGTCTGAAGAAAAGAAGCAAACTAAAAAAAGCCGCTTTAAAAAGTTTTTGAAGTGGATTGTTATCAGTGTGGTCGTGCTGATTTTATTAATCGCCGGCGGTATTTATTATGCATTTAATTATCTGGATTGGCAGGGAATTGTGCGTAATCTGGTACATGAAAAAGGTTCGGAAGTTGTCGGTACCAGCGTTAATATCGGTAAAATCAATTTGTCGCTTGCCGACGGTAAAGGCGGTGTAAACAGTATTTCGGTTGCCAACCCGAAGGGATACAGCCAAGATTACATTATAAAACTGGGCGGCGTACATGTCAGCGTTGATGTAAATTCGGTCAAAAAATTGGCGGAAGAAAGCTTGAAGGGAACCGGCTCGAAAGTTAAAACCGTCGTTATCAACGAAATCAAAGTCGATAGACCTGAAGTGACTTATGAGCTGATGAGCTTAAAGCAAAATAACGTTGATGATATTTTAGTCAATATCAAGAAAAATACGGCTTCAAATGCCAAAGAACCGGCTAAAACCGAGGATAACGATGCAACACAATACAACGGTAAGGCAACGGTTGCCGCTAATTTGCTCGGTGCATCACAGTCTTTAAGCCTGAATTTGCCAACGGTTACCATTGCCAATTTAGGTACTGAAAAGCAAGGTATTACCATTGAAGACGGTATTGCCCGCATTTTTCAGGAAATTTTGAAAACAACAACAAATGTTGTCGCAAAAGCTGACTTGAGCGGTTTGCTAAGCGGTGTCGGCAATATAGCCGGTGCGGCTATTGACGGTGCAGGAAAAGCCGCCGGTGCAGCCGTAGACGGTGCAGGAAAAGCCGCCGGTGCAGCCGTAGATGGTGCAGGAAAAGCCGCCGGTGCAGCCGTTGACGGAGCCAAAGGACTTGTAAACGGTGTCGGCGGATTATTCAAATAATCTGTCGCAGTAAAATAAAAAAACGCCGCTTAAACAGGCGGCGTTTTTTTATTTAAATGAGCATGAGATTAAATCGTCATGATAATCGGGTTTTTAATTTCCGGTTTTTGCGGGGCGATTTTGATGGCATTGATAATATCTTGTTTAACCGTTTCATATTGTTCTTCGGTCTGATAGTGAACAATAGCCATCGGTGTTTTAGTATCAACCTTATCGCCGATTTGGATGAAATCGGTATATCCGGTTGCCAAATCCAGAGCTTGCCCCGGATAAGAACGTCCGCCTTTCAGTTTGATGATACTCATACCGACGGCACGCGTATCCATAGCGGTAATATAGCCTTCCGTCGGGGCATAAATTGCCTTTTGATGTGTGGCTTTCGGCAAATATTTATCAGCGTTTTCAACAAAATCGGTCGGTCCGCCGAGAGCCGCAACCATTTGCGCGAATTTCTCTAAGGCTTTTCCGGAAGACAGGGCTTTTTCAACTAATTTTATACCATCATCGACAGTCTGACACCGACCGCATTGACACAGCAATTCACAGCAAAGAGTTTTGGTGACCGCATCCAAACGTTTATCGATATTTTTATTTTGTAAATAATCTAAAGTTTCGCGGATTTCGACGGCGTTGCCGGCGGTGGTGCCCAAAACCTGATTCATATCTGTTAAAACGGCACGGGTTTTGGTACCGGCACCGTTAGCCACATCAACAATGGATTGAGCCAAGGTCTTGGCATCTTCAAAGTTTTGCATAAAGGCACCGTTGCCGCATTTTAAATCCATAACCAAATACTGCAGACCGGCAGCCAGTTTTTTTGAAAGAATGGATGAGGTAATGAGCGGAATAGATTCTACCGTGCCGCATACATCGCGGATAGCGTAAATTTTTTTATCGGCCGGAGCCAGATTACCGGTTTGTCCGATAATCGCGCCACCGATGTTTTTAACGGTGTTGCGGAATAACTCGTTATCAGCCTGAGTATTGTATCCCGGAATTGCTTCTAATTTATCCACGGTGCCGCCGGTATGCCCTAAGCCGCGTCCGGCAATCATCGGGACATAGACATCGCAAGTCATCATTATAGGCGCCAGCATTAAACTGACCTTATCACCGACACCGCCGCTTGAGTGTTTATCGACAATCGGTTTATCAAATCCGGCCCAAGATAAAACATCGCCGGAATCACGCATGGCTAAGGTTAAATCAACCGTTTCCCGATTGTTTAAGCCGTTTAAGAGAACAGCCATTGTAAAAGCGGCAACCTGTGCATCGGCGACTTTGCCTGAACCTATACCGCTGATAAATTCGCGGATATCGGCAGTTGACAGCTCGTTTTTATCACGTTTACGGCAGATAATTTCCTGTGGTAACATGGCTATTCCTCCTCCAAAAAGTCTTTAATCAGTAAACTCATGCTTTCAATCGATTCGGCAACGGTAATCATAACATCTTCATGACTTTGAATTTCATCGGTCAGACCGGTTCCGAGGTTAGAAATAACCGAAATACCCAATACTTTTATACCTAAATACGATGCGGCAATAACTTCCGGTACGGTTGACATGCCGACGGCATCAGCACCGAATTGGTGAAATAAGCGAACCTCGCTCGGTGTTTCGTAATTCGGCCCAAGCACCATGATATAGACACCTTCGTATAATTTAATATTTTCTTTTTGGGCAATACGGTGCATTTTTTGGCGCAATTCGCGGGTATAAGCGTTGCTCATATCCGGAAAACGCGGGGTATTCAAAAAGCCGATGAGCGGATTTTGACCGCTGAAATTGATATGATCTGTAATCATCATCAAACTGCCGGCAGGCATATTGACATCAAGCGAGCCGGCGGCATTGGTGATAATCATCTGTTCAACACCGAGTTGATGCAAAATATCGACGACACCGGCAATAAGACGCGGCGCAATACCTTCGTATAAATGGAAACGTCCTTGCAGGCACATTACGTTATGCTTACCGAGTTTGCCGACATAAAAACATCCTTCATGGCCGGCAACGGTGGTTTTCGGAAAGTCAGGAATTTCGGCATACGGAATGACAATCGGATTCTCAATAGCCGCAGACAACAACCCCAAACCCGAGCCGAGTACGATCGCCGTATCCGGTCGGAAGTCACCGAGTTTCAATCGTAAGTAATCAAGCGAATGTTCCAGCATATTATTTCTCCATTAATGTAAATGCCTGTGGTAATATATCGCAAAGCTTTTGTGTCTTAACAATTTTATCGATATCGGCACTGTGAATGAGGGTATCGGCATTACCGAACTCGGCAATTTTTTGTAAACAGTTGCCGCAAGGTAAAATACACTCGGTATCGGCCATAATTAAAATTTGCGCAATTTTCGTATCGCCGCCGGCTATCATGGCCGCTATGGCACCGGCTTCAGCGCAGGTGCCGCACGGGTACGAGGCGTTTTCGACATTGCAACCGGTATAAAAATTACCGTTTGAAGTTAAAATTGCCGCACCGACCTTGAATTTAGAATAAGGAGCGTAGGCGTTTAAACGTGTTTGTTTCGCTAAATCAAAAAGTTTACTGATACTGTCCATTTTTTCTGCTCCGTCGTGTAAAAAAATATTGATTTATTCTACGAATAATATACATTAAAAGTCAAGTTTATCTTAAAATCAATGAGGAGAAACACGTTGATAAAGAAAATAATTTTGATATCTTTGGGTGTACTTATACTGCTCGGCGGTGGTTTGACCGCCTATGTTGCCACAATGGATTGGAATGCGCATAAAGATAAAATTGCCACCGAAATTTCCAATATGATCGGTGAAAAAGTCGAGTTTACCGGAAATTTAGATGTATCGTTATTGCCGCATCCGCACATGTATGCAACCGATATTAATATTATCAACCCGTCAACTTCCGAAAAGTTAGCGGTAATCAAAAAAATGGAAACCATTGTTTCTCTGCGTTCAATTTTAAGAAAAACACCTGATATTCAATCACTTGCTATGTCAGATGTCGAGCTTTGGATTAAGATCGATGATAAAGGAAAAACCAACTGGCATCAGGAAGGCGAACCGCAACTTGTTAATGCCGATATCGATTCCAGACTGCAAAGTTTCAGTTTGCAGAATTCAACCATTCATATTACGGATGAAAAATACGACATAAACTCCAATCTGGTTAATTTTAATGCCGATATTCAGGCTGCCAGTCTGGCCGGCCCGTATCGTTTGGACGGTAATTTCAAAAAAGACGATGATAACTTCGGTATAGCGATTAATGTCAGCAGTTTTTCGCAACTGGAAGATATGACCTTAAATTTTGCCATTATGCACCCGCGTTCAAAGAGCCATTTGCGTTATGACGGCAAATATAATTTGCAATCAGATCATTTTGAAGGTGATTTCAGCGGCAGTTCCGACCATGCGGCGGATTTTGTGAACATCTTATTCAATAAACATGTTTTGGAAGATACTTACAATAAGCCTTTGTTGTTTTCGGTGGCCGCCAAATCGACATCAAAGGAATTGGATTTATCGCACTTGGTAATTAAATTTGACCGCTTTATTGAAGGTGCCGGAGATTTGATTATCCCGCGCAAAGCTACCGAAGAGGGGGCAAAACCGGTTATTGACGTTAAATATCAATTGGTTGCGCTGGATTTGCGTCCGGTTATAGCCGTAGCCAAAGCCAAATTCAGCGATTATCAAAATGATCAGGCTTATGAGCCGGATACCGAATATGATGTCGATTTTGATTTAACCGCGGAACATGTTGTCGTCAGTGATTTGCCGACAGGATATTTCGAAAATATGCGTGCCAAAGGTACATGGAAAGATGATGTTTTAAGTTTGGACGACTACTATGCCGGCTGTCAGGGTAATATTGTATGGACCATGTCCGGCAGTTTGGCAGAGGAAAATTCCGTGCCGCGCTATTATGCTAAAGTTACGTTTGAAGGCCAAAACTTCTTAAGCTTGATAGGTTCTTTTGATGATACGATTACGGCACCGACACAAAGCGCTTATCGTAACGGTAAAATCAGTTTTGATGTTTTCGGTGATACCAAAGCCGTAAAATTGGGTAATATCGATATCGCTTTCGATAAAATGAAAATGCTTGCCGAGGCCGAAATTGCTTTGGACCATAAGGCATATATCGTTAATATGAAAACCGATAAAATCAATATCGATAACTATATTGCCCGCAATACGGAAGTTGTCGGCATAAAAGATATTTTAATTGCCGATTCCAAAAAATTGAGCTGGTTGCAAAATGCCGAACTTAAATTTCATGCTGCCGCCGGTGAAGTAACGTTCAGAACCATATCGTTTAATAATGCCGAACTTGAGTTGGAAGTTAAGGACAACATTATTCAAATCAAAACAGCAAAAGCAGATAATCTTTTGGGCAGCAAAATTGATTTATCGGCAACGGTTAAAGGCATCGGAACCGAAAATTTAAGCGTTGAAAATGCCAATTATGAACTGTCATCGCTTAATTTGAAAGATTTACTGAATAAAATGGAAATTCCGCATCCTGATTGGCCTCTGTTGGAACAAAACAATTTCATATCCAGCGGTACGCTCAGCGGTAATTTTGAAACGGCGGAAGTTGATGTTAAAAATACGATTGATGACATTCGTTGGGACTATAAGGGCACAATATTTAAGAAAGATAATAAAGTGGCTTTGACGGGTGAAACAAATGTTAAATCTTCAAATTTCCTGACATTTGTTTCAATGCTCGGCGGTGATATTACCGATAAAAGTGCATTAAAGGGTGTTTTCAACGGTGTCGGAAAAATAGACGGCAGCAATAATCACTGGGTGATTACCGATGCAGACGGACAGCTCGGCTTTTCTAAATTTAAAGGAAATTTAGAAGTTAAAAAAGTTAAGTCAAAATATGTGGTAAAGGCCGATGTCGATACCAACGAGCTTAATCTTGAAAGTGTGGTAAGCATGCAGGGCAGTAAGTCCGGACAACGTAAAGAAGATTTGTTCGATGACAGCTTTATTGCCCGTCCGATTTTAAATCGGGATCTTATTAACTACGAAATGTATCGTAATATAGATTTTGATATTTCTATGACGGCCGATCGGGTTGTATATAAAAACAAAAATTTCCATGATGTTACGGTTCATGCCGTTAATGCGCAGAACAATTTGCAACTGCAAAATCTGAAATTCAGATACAGCGAAGCCGATTATCAGGGAAATGCTCAAATCACTTATATACAGGATCCGCGCGTTAAAGGTACAATCGATATCAGTAATCTGGACATGACGGATGTCGGCGGTAAAATTTATAAATTGGATTCCGGTATATTGCACTTGAACGGCGACTTTGAAGCGCCTGCCGGCTCGATGGAAGAATTGCTGTACGGAATTAGCGGTAATTTTTCGTTTGACTTAGGTCCGTTTACCATGCAAGGCTTTAACTTTGCCGCTATCAGTGAAGATTTATCACATCGTGAATATTCTAAAGGTGTATTCCAAATGGTGCGTGATAATTTGCAGTCGGGTGTAACCACATTTGATTCGTTTGTCGGCAGTGCCGATATGAAAGACGGCACAATCACTTTCAGAACGGCAAAAATTAAAAATGAGGAAGTCGATTTGACGGTGATCGGCAAGTTCAGCCTCAGTGATTGGAAAATGAATACGGATGTTGCCGTCAAATATTTGAAAACAACCAATATACCAGATTTTTCATTTGCTTTGACGGGAATGATTAATAAGCCGGTGCTGGATATCAGTGTCGAAAATATTGTTAAAAAATACGACAGCCATTGGGAAAAAGTAGCGCAAGAAAAACAGGCACAAAAAGATGAAGAATTGCGCCATTTGCAAGAAAAAATGGCTGCAGCGCAAAAGAAAACCGTTTCAGTGGCCGATAAAGTATCCGAAGCCATTCCGGTTATTGAACAATACAGTCAAAAAACGATATCGAACGCGACATTGGCACAATATCAAAGTAAATCCGAACGTTTAAGTAAAATCAGTCAAAGCATTGATGCAATGCAAAGTTTATCGCGTCAGACCGATTATACGCTGGATGATGTTCATCAAATTGAAGAAAAGTGTCCGGTATTTATTTCGGAAATAGATGATATTTTAAACGACGCCCGTAAAATATATCTGGATGATATTGCCGAGCGTACGAAAAATATCCAAGATGCCGCCACGGAAATCAATAACAATAATAATAAGTTATTTGAAGACTATCAAAAAATGATTCAGGATGATTTTGATGAACTCTTAAAAATAAATGCATCGCAGTATATGGTTAATAATGCCGATTTGAAATCGCAACAGGGTGAAATTGCCAACTACAATAACCGACTGGTTGATATGTACGATGCTTTCAATAACAAAGTAGAGGCCAGTAAGTCATATATTTCGACCGATGATCAGGAAGTTGCGTTAGTCGATTTGCAACAACGTCTGGAAGAAATGCAAAATACTTTTGATCAAATGGAAAAAGTCAGAAGTAAATCGGCTGATTTGCTCTTAAATATGATTAACGAGCGTCGCGTGATGTATGAAGAAGAGTTGGCTCGAAAAGAGGCTAAGCGCAAAAAACAAAAAGCCGAAAACGAGGGAAACTTATTGGCTTCGGATACACAAACAGATGACGAAGACGCGGAAAATCAGGAAAAAACCGATCAATCCGCAACAGGCAGTGCGCAACCGGCACCTCTTTCAGGTATCATAACCCAAAATGGCGTACAGCAAAACGCTGAACAGTCGGCAACCGGTAAAGTCAGCGGTGTCTTGAAGGTGGGCGGCAGCAGTAACGAAAAAGTCAGCGGTACCATCACCAAATCATACGATGATACCAAAACTGTTCGTCCGACAGCCGGTGGCGGATACTTAAAACCGATTGAGGGTGATATTCAAAAAACAACCGGAACAATTACCGTAAAATAATTTAAACAAATCTGTTGTTTATTTTTGGAAGTTGCATATACTATATCCATAATAGTAATTATGGAGGATGGATATGAGTAAAAAACCTGAAGTTTGTGTTTTGCCGGTCGCCGGTTTGTCAACCCGCAATTTGCCGACAACAAAAGTACTGCATAAAGGCTTTATGACATTGGATAGCAAGCCGGTCATTCAATACGCGGTAGATAGTTGTGCCGAAGCCGGAATTAAAGAAATCGTATTTATTTACAGTGATGATGCTTGCAAGCACATGTTTGAAAAATATTATTCGCCATGGCCGGAGTTGGAACAAAATCTGGCTGAAAAGAATAAGCTTGATTTATTGAAGGCCGTACAAGAAATCATACCGGAAGGGATGAAGTTTTCGTTTGCCTGTCAGAGTGAGCCGAAAGGTAACGGTCATGCCATTTTAATGGCTAAAGATATTGTCGGTGACCGTGATTTCGCCGTGATGTGGGTGGACGACGTGTATATCAATGCCAACGGTGCCGGTGTTTTAAAACAGCTTTGTGACGTCTATGAACAAAAGGGCGGCATTGTTGAAAATATCATGGAGTGTCCGCGTGAAGAGATGGTGCGTTACGGCGCTTTAGTCGGTGCGGTGCGTGAAGGTAATGTCGTTAAAGCAACCGGCTTGGTTGAAAAACCGAAGTTGGAAGAAGTTCCGTCGAACTATGCTTCAATGGGACCGTACATTATTCCGAATGAAGTTATGAAGTTGTTACCTGAAGTTACCAAAGGTTCCAACGGCGAGATTAATTTGACCGACGGATTGAATTTGGCCGCTCAGCGCGGTATGCCGATTTACGGTGTGCTGGCTGAAGGTAAGAGATTCGATTGCGGTACCAATAAAGATTTGAAAAAAGCGGATATCGAATTAAGTTTGATGCGAAGCAAAGAATTGCGTGATTTTACCCGCAAAGTTTTGGCTAAATTGGGCGATTAATCTTTTAATATTGCTCAGTTTACAAAAAAAACGCAGCGGCCAGCGTTGCACTTTGCTGAATCGTAATTTTTCTGACTGTCGTAAAGCGTTCGGTTGTTGCCGATGGTTTGCATAATTTGATCGATTGTTTTGTTGATTTTATGTTGCATCAACTTAAAATTATGTAAAGTATGACAAAAGTAATAGTTATTGTTTTACGGGATAGTTGCTTTCGAGCAGTTTTGCGCGATAATCAAATAATGCTTTTGATATTTCCGGACCTTTCGGTAGAACGTCAAAGTTCGGTATATCACTGGCTTTAATCGGTGAAATAAGGGCAAAATCTTTAAGGCACTGTGCGCGCGTATTACCGAGTGCGGATAAAATATCGGCAGCGCACAAAAAATCTTCCAAAATCGGCAAAGATTTAAGCTGACAAATGTCTGTTAAAAATTGTACTTTCTGTTGCGGCAGCAGTTGCGGATAAATTTGAGCGGTTGCCGCATGATTTTTTAAGAGCAGTGCTAAAGGGCGGTATTCATTCGGTACATTGATTTTTTTGCATATATAATCAATATCGGTTATGCTTTGCGAATAAGTCCATAAAGCAAATTTAATTACCGGCGAAATATCGGTTTCCGGATAACTGAAATTTAAGGCAGCGGTATTAATATCGGGTAAAACGGCGGATAGGGCATTGCAGGCGTTCATCGCATCAATAAAAATATTAAAATGCGGGGTGTTCAAAGCCTTTTCAAATTCTTTCCAGATGCGTTCTTTGGTTAAGTGGGCGAGCATGTTATTGGCCACCATTTGTCGGGCCAGAGCCATTGTTTCGGGGGCAATTGTAAAATCCAATTGGGCGGCAAAGCGACACATCCGCAGAACCCGCAAAGGGTCTTCGCCGAAATGCGCACTGTTAACATGGCGTAAAATGCGGTGTTTAATATCATTAAGGCCGCCAACCAAATCGATAATTTTATCATTTTTCTCATCGTAAACCAGAGCATTACAGGTAAAGTCTCGGCGCTCGACATCTTCCTCTAAGGTTACATGCGGTCCGAAATCAAAAACAAAATCGGTATGTTTTGGGCCGGTTTTGATTTCTTTGCGCGCCAAAGCATGTTCATACCCGTTATCATCCAAAAATACGGGAAAATCTTTGCCGACACGCTTATAGCCGGCGGCAAGCATTTCTTTTGGTGTGGCGCCGACGACCAAATAATCAAAATCATTCGGTTTTAGTCCCAAAACTTTATCGCGCACGGCACCGCCGACCACAAACTTTTGCATTAAAAAATCTCCTTGCCGATATATTAGCACAACAAATCTAAAATGGAAGTTTAAAACATATATGCAAAAAAGCCCCTTTTAAGCAACGCATGCTTAAAGGGGCTAAGATAGATTACAGCTCACTCAACCTGTTCGTCTGTTGCAACATTTTTTTTACGAAACGTAAGCAAATACAGCGCAAAACTGCCTAAAGTCAAAACGAGAACCGTTATCAACAGATAGTTTTGCAACGTGACGGCAAAAGGACAACCGGCTCCCAATATCGAGGCATAAGCAGTTGTTGCCGGAACAAGCCAGAATATGGCACCGGAAAAGGCTTTTTCCCACGAGATAACGCCATTTTTTAAGCTAAAGAATAATCCGTGCTTAATACCGAGCAACAAAAACGGAAAAGCGCCGATAATCCAACCAAGAGCGTAGAGCATTTCCGGATGAGTATGCGCAATTTCCCATTGTGCGGGATCAAGGCAGTTCCACACCATATCTTCGGCATAGTACGTCGGTACAAATGTTACTGCAAAGGCCGATAAACCGACAATACGGCAAAGAAAATCTGTAAACTGTTTCATAATTATAGTTTTTAAAGTTCATAATCGCTACGTAAATACTGATTAAAGTATTTTCAAAGTAGCCCTAATTTTATCGAGAGGCAAGTTGAGATTAGGGTATAATACGAAAATCTCTTAAAAATCAATAAAGATTAATATAAAAAATCTCCCTAAATAGAGGGCCTACTCAATGGCTGCTTCACCTGAAAGTATTGAGCTTTTCAAGCTCAATGATCTTATCGCTGGCAGACATATACCTGCCAGCATTGCGATTCCGAACGGTTGGTTCGAACCCAATGATAAATCAGCCACTAAAAAAGCCCCTGAAAAGGGGCTTATTAGTGGCTGCTTCACCTGGACTCGAACCAAGATTGACGGAGTCAGAATCCGCTGTCCTACCATTAGACGATGAAGCATTAAGTTCATCAACGATATAAGCTAAAAAATACAGGTTGTCAAATATTTTTTATAAAAAATGTCTTCACTTTTGCGTTTTATATGCTAAATTGTCACTACAAGGAGAATACAATGAGCCATAAGTCATTATTTAAAAAGTTTTTCAGTCTGTTTGCTAACGAAACATCGGTCGTTAAAAGTAAGAATATATCAGAAGCTCAGGCTATCAATTTACAACAGGAATATATTGCTGAAAGTTGCGCCAAAAATGCTGCTTTTTTGCCACCGTATCTGGAAATATTGAAACAAACAGACTCGCCTAAAGACGAAGTTTTTACCGCTGCTTTGTATTATTTGGAACAAATCGCCTGTAATGAAAGTCGTTATAAAGAAAATATTACCCAATATCTGGAGGAGAAAACAAAATCCAGAAAAGTTGCCGCCGAAAGAAAAAATCTGATCTTACAGGCTTTGGAACGTATCAATTAATCACAGAAAAAACAGATAAATAAAATTGCAATTATTTTTGAACTATGCTATCTCTCAAAAAACATAATTAAGGGGATTTTTATGATGAACGGAAGAATTGTCGCATTTACTTTTATAGCTCTTTTTTTGACAGCAAAAGCTCAGGCGGAACAAGTTAATTTAACTGATGTCAAAGAGTTGGAGATTAAGGTAGAAAATAATGTGGAAACGGTCTATAAAGACGGTAAACCGTTTGTCGGCGCCGTAAAATTATCGGATGAACAGGGGCGTAATATTACATATATCTATAAAGAAGGCCGCAAAAACGGTGTGGCGATGGCGACTTATGAAACCGGTAAACCCGAAATCGAAATATCGTATGCACACGGGCAGAAAAACGGTGATGAAGTTTTATTTTACATCAACGGCAATCCGCAGCGTAAGAGCAGCTATAAAAATAATGTGCTGCACGGTGAAGAAGTTTTATATTATGAAAACGGTAAGCCGCAAAAACGCTCATATTACAGAGACGGTAAGCTTAATGACAATGTGATTGAATTTGATATTAACGGCAACCAGATCAAAGTTACGCCGTATGTTGATGATATTAAAAACGGTGTCGAACAGGTTATCGAAAATAACGCCATGCACACCAGTACCTACAAAAACGGCATATTGGACGGGGAAGACGTTTTATATTACGATAACGGCAAACCGCAAATTTTTAAAACCTACAAAGACGGTAAGCTTAACGGAAAGGTTATCTATTTTGATAATAACGGCAACCAAATCAAAGTCGAGAATTATGAAAATGACGTTAAAAACGGTGTCGAGCAGGTTATTGTCGATAATTCCGTGCGTGAGGAATACAACTATGTCGACGGCAAATTGGAAGGCATCGTCAAATTTTCGGACGGCAAATATTTAACTGATGAAATACATTATAAAGCCGGTAAAAAAGATGGCTTGCATAAAACATATAAAACCGA
>CAMVHF010000033.1 GCA_947167235.1 uncultured Alphaproteobacteria bacterium | reverse complement strand
CGACCGCGTTTATAAATCCGCCGACTTTACGTCCTAAACCGCCGGAAAATCCGCGATCAAATGCCGAAACATAACCCCCGGCATTACCTTCTTCCAGCAAATAGCGTATCTGTTCTAAATAATTTTTCGGCGCGTTTTCTTCTTCATAATTCAGATGTGTTATATCAACATCTTCGTAACTTATCGGCGAATAAGTCGCCGGATAGCCTCTCAATGATTTCATTTATAACTCCTCCATGTTTTTAATTTTCCAATTCCATACGCAGTTTATTCAAGCGACCGATCCACTCCCACAAATACGGATATTCGGTCGCACTCAAATTTTGCAATTCATTTGCAACCGGTGCACCGGCATACGGAAATACCGGATTTATTTCACACTCACAAACGGCCGGCGCGCATGAGCTCAAGCAGCTCATCACGCCGAGCATTAGGCAGAGCCTGAATTTTTGCCCGCTTTTGTGCCACATACTTAACGACCTCCACCTGTTTTTCGACAATTTTTGTTTCCGCCCGGCTTTTACCGTACATATATCCGGCAAACAATGCCGCCAAAACACTCAAACTCCATATAACAACAATTTTCATGACAATATCCCGCTCAAAAGCACAGCTATATCTGTTTTCATACAAGCCAGAATGAGCAATACTATTATTCCCCAAGCCAAAACATAAAGCTTCGGCACGCGAACAATTTGCAATATCAGCCACTGCCAAAAATGATATTTTGATTTTTTATTTCCCATCTTCCACCTACACTTCCCGATAAAACAAGTGATGTTTAACTTCATAACACGGCGTCTTATTTTTGGCCCATACCGGCGTGATTTCACGTGTATGATAGTAAAGAGCCCCGTTGGTAAAATCTTGCAGTTCACCGGATATTGCCTTTTGAGCTGTCAGCAGACATTGCCTGAACACAGCGTCATGCGCCGTCACCTGATTAATAATTTTTCGGTTCGGATCAAATTTATTCCAACAACTGAACTGATACCGTTTAAGACAAGTTTGTTCAACACTCGGAATTTTGATACCTTCTTTAATAACATAACCGGTAAACCACTTACGCGCCCGCACACGATTCATAATCACGCAAGCCACCGCTTCGATACCTTCTTGCCCTTCGCCTCTGGCTTCGCCGTATAAAGTTCGAGCCAGAATATCCAAATCAGACATCGCTTTTCTTCCTCCTTGTTTTGTTTTCGATTAAAAATTCCAACCGCGTTTTAATCTCGGTCAAAACCAAGTTTTGCTGCGATTGCAAAACAGCGATGGCTTCTATTTTACCATCGCTGTTATTCAAACGTTTTTCCAAATTTTCAAGCCGCACCTCCTGCCGCGCTTTCCATTCCCCCAAGCGCACAATCGCCACTACCAACCCGATCAGCGATGTACATCCGCTCAATAACCCCCAATCCATATCAGCCCTCCTTTCTTAGTTCATCAGAAATATGTTGCAACTGCGGTAAAATAACATTTGATACATAATCATCTATCTCTTGTTGTCCGGATTTAATAAACTGCACCGCAGCATGATACTCAAGCTCGGCAGATTCTCCGAGATTGATACATAAATTACAGCTATCAAAGATCACTTCCAATTCAGAATTATCACTCATTTTCTTTCTCCCATTTGCTTGGGTTCGGAAACAATTCATCAAGCTCTTTGAACACGTCCCCTGATATCCAATCCTTTGCCGACCAACAACCGGTGACACTTGCCTTAATTTCATTGCTTTTGCAATCCGAAACTTCGCGACCGCAGCAAAATAAATTGCCGTACAAACAACGTGCACTGACCGGATTATCATCGTTTTGATAAAATGTGATCAATTTTCTATACTTGGCACCGTTTATGCGCATCGGACAATGCACACCGTAATGCCTAAACGGTTTACCCAAGCTCTGTAAAATATGTCGTGTATTACAGATAACCTGCTGATATTTTGTTTCGGCAATATCCTTAATTTCACCGCGATGAAAATACGGATATTCGGCCGCCGAAAAATCTTTGAGCATAAAAAAATCATCGTTCATCAACAAAAAATCTTCCGAAATTCCGGCTTCGATCGCAGCCATCGTTTTACGAAAAGCGTTTTGCCACCAAAAACCAGTATCCGGTACCCATAAGTACTTAGCATTATCATTCAGAAAATGCGGGCGATTACCGACAATCCATACGTTATTCAAGTCTTTACAATGCTTTTCCATTGCACGCAAAGAATAACGTAATTCCTGATTATTGTGATGAGAGCCTGTGCCTATGTAATATAAAATATCCATCCTAATCACCCCCTTCTAGTTCCCTTATTTCCTCACGCCAAGCTTTACGTTGTTCTATTACATCGGCATATTCTTCTTTTGTGGCACTGCCTTCGGCTATTTTGATGATGACATAGTCCGTATCGGATAAAAGCTGTTTTAACTCGGCAATTCTCTCACTGTGGTCTTCTTTATAGTCAGGATTTACCACAACCGCTTCGCCGTTCCACATATAGCGTTTGATGTCGTTATACACTTCTTCAGATATCTCGATGTCTAAAATATCCTCGTTCAGCGTTTGGCACTGTCCCGTTCCGGTTATTTTGCCGTTATAAATAAATGCGTAATACATATCCCCTCCTAACTGTTTGTGCCGATACGTCTGTATGCCGTTGCAGCTAACGTATAATTGCCGTTATAATTGCCCGAATTGCTTGGAATGTGTGAAACATAACGCCCCGTGCCTACTGCTACTATTCCGTTGCCGCGCGTATCTAAATACGAACTTGTTCGTGTTCTTATCGAGCATATTTCTATCGAACCGGTATAAATATCGGTTTGCAACACGATTGACATAAACTGCCCCGATGTCGTTCCGGTATTGCATAACCCCTGCATCAACACTTCATAGTTATAGCCGTCATTCGGCAGATAATTAGCAAGCGAATACTGTGTGACAGGCGTTGTATTATCGGCTGCCACATTATTTGCAAGCAACTGATAGTTATACACCCACTGCCCATCAATTGATTTTGTTGCTGTGTTGGAAATGTTGCTTAAATTTGTATTCGCTTTACTATTCAAATCTGTTATAATCTCATCAATATCAACTTCAACGTCTGTTTTTGTTGATGTTGCCATTACAATATAGTACAGAACTTTTATTGCTTGTGGTTGTACTGTTGATGAATTGCCATAGATTGAGTTTGAACGTGAAGCATCAAAATATAAACCCGTAAAACCTGAAGAAGATGCTCCGAGAGGTAGTGTATTTGAAGATGAGCCAAAATATAGTGCACTATTCGAGCTTGCATTGATGCCTGTTTTGTTCTGATAATTATTAAGTGATGCTTTAATATTCGGTAATCCTGCTTCAACTAAATCTCCCAAAGCGGTTACATCTGTTGTACCCTCAATAAATCCGGTGATTTTAGGCAATCTTACAGTATTATTCGTACTGTCGTAAACAAACTTTCCACATACACCGTATGTTGTGACAGCCGTTTGCCAATCGTTCTCACTCACAAATAAATCAGGATAATCTGAAACAAATCCGGCAATATAATCCACAAAGTCTGTATATACACCGCTCTGAATTAATGAACCATCTAATAAATGCAATCCTGCATCAGATAAAGGTATGGTTGATGTAATAACCTCGCCAATATTCCGTGAACTAGGTTTATCACTCAAATCATTATAACTGCCGGTTGTTGCCACCGTTGCCAAGCTTGATGTGTCAGCTTTACCGCTTAATGCTGTATAGACACCGCCACTCGTCACAGTATTTGTACTGGCTGATGTCGGTATACTGTCCATATTAATACGAGCGTTTGGTATATAGCCTGTTGTACCGTCTAATAGTTGCCAATTTTTTGCAAGGAGTGAATTACTTGTCCTAAAACCAACAGATAATGTATTAGCTGTTATGTTTGTACCATACCCGATCTGAATGGCATAATCAGCACCTGCAGTTGCCGCACCACCAATCGCTGTTGCATATTGAGCCGTTGCCTGTGCTTGTTCCCCTATGGCTGTCGTTCTAGCACCTGATGCTATTGCATTATAACCGAATGAACAAGCTAATCTACCCGCAGCCGTTCCACCAACGCTGTATGAATCAGAACCTGTTGCTGTGTTAGTTAATGTCGGACTTGTAACACTTATCTTATTATTAGTTATATCAATACCCGTGCCTGCCGTATAAGATGAACCGCCACCCTGAATTGTGATATTACCTGAACCGAGTAAGCTCTCGTTATTTATCGTTTTGATATTTGTACCCGAAACAAGCGTATCTTGCTTGCCGCTTAACGTCGCTGCCGCCGTATCTGCCCAGTATTTGGCGGAATTACCCGTCGGCTCGCTCGGATCACCTATTGCCCATTGCTTTGCCGTATCGGCATAACCGGATGCCGTTGTCGCACTTGCCGCCGCATTCCCGACTTCCGCATCAATCAACGCCTTTTTAGCGATGTAATTGTCGTTAAAATCGCCTGTCTTATTGGTTGCGTTCGAGTTAAAAGCGTTGGTTTTAGACGTTGCATTGGCATTAAAATCGCCTGTCTTTTCTGTCGCATTATTGTTAAAAGCAATGGTCTTTTGTTCGGCATTCAAATTAAAAGCGGCTGTCTTTTCTTCAACCACCGCTTCAATCTCTGCTTGACCTGATTTTATGTAATTTAACGCCTCACCAACATCAATGCATGCCGCATCGCCGACAACAGCGGTCAAATCAACGGTTTCAAATATAACATTGATACCGCCGGAATTAATCTCATATTGCATATTTATCCCTCCGTGACTTGCGGTGTGATCCTAAACGTTCCGATAGCGTTTACGTTTGCCGGAAAGATTGTATTAACGCTGCCATCAGCACCCGTAATCTGAATATCGGTTTTATAATCGCCGACATTAATGCTTGTTTCCGCCGGTGTAATCAATAACGCCACTTTGCCGTTTACCACATCAACCGCCGTACCGGTAACGGCAAAAATCAAATTACCGCCCTCGTCGCGTACTTGCATTAAAACCGTCGCACCGGTCAAATCAACCGGCTTGCAGTTCCTTTTAACCGCCAAATTAATGGCAAAACTGTCGCCCTGACGCACCGTAATTAAATTATTTTGAATTGTCCCACTCATATTATTTTCTCCTTATTAAACAAAAACACGAAAAGTTTTAAACGCCTGACCATTCTTTTTAATTGTCAAAACGCCATCGGCAACCGATGCCGAAAATACCGAAGTATACACAGACGGTTCTCCGCCTTGTTCCGGCCACCCCCATGCCGTAGCCGTCGATTTTGACATATTACCGACATTACTGCCGTTGCTTTTAATCCATTCCATATATATACTGTCATCGATTGCAGTTACATTAATCCATTTATGCGGTGTAATTTGCTTATCATACCAACAACTGTTCAAACTTGCTGTGGTTACCGCCTCATAATTATCGGCACTCCACGACACGTCCGAAGCGGCTGTGTTGCGCCCGACGGGTATAGGCAATGTCCCGTTTTCAAAATGCAATGACCATCCGTACATATATGTTGTAAGCGCTTCATTACAGGTTAAAGCACAGGCAAACTTTTTAAATTTTCCCCATTCAAGCGGAAAATCCGAAACCGCATTCAGTGCTAAAATCGCATAATCCCTATTATTACTGTTGCGATGGACACGGCCTTTTGTGGCATATTGATGATTAACATTGCCGAGCTTAACATAGCCGTCAATGCCATCGACATTAACTTTCAGATTAGGCTCCGGACATTCCGCCGTCGTGGTATAAATAACGGCGGTTTCTTCTGTACCGCCGTTTTTTAAGATGTGAAGTTTTTTTGTTAAAATACTCATCATAAATCTCCAGATTTTTTTCATATTACTCCTGTCAGGCAATCCATATTTTGCCTCCCGGAATATTTAAGGTTGTCGTAACTGTTGCGGTCGTTACCGTTGCAGTCGTTATATTTGCGGTTGTTACTGTTGTTGTACCTGTTAAGGTTTTATTACCGGCTACGGTTTCATCACCGGTTTTATGTACGGCACTTGTATCAACCCCGTTTAATTGCGAACGATTAACGGCATCATTAGAGGCTGTTCCGTTGGCAACATTATTAATTTGAAAATTTCCCATATTCAAATCACCGGTCATGGTGCAACGCCCGTCTCTGAGCATACAATTACTCAAGCCCTCGGCAAAGTTATCATCTTCTTCATCGTGACGAGACGAAACGATTTCGATATCATTTTGTCTGTCATCTTCCCAGTTATGTATTCTGGTAAAATTTCCTTGTGAATCAAAAGGCATTTTTTCCTCCTTAAAAATTAATTGTGATCAGCTATCGCGACAGCTTTTTTCAAATTCAGCTCTTCGCGTTTAAGTTCGTTTTGTTCTTTTTTGATGGCATAATCCTGCGCATTTTTTTGTTTTTGCAGTTCTAACATTTCGTTCGGCTGAGAATTTGAAGGTACATCCGGCGTATTCAACTCCGCAGATATCTTGTCAAACGCCTCATCCATAACGGCATCAAACTGACGTGCATTAGGCATGGTTGCAACGGCACTTTCAATCATGCGTCGATAGAACGGCAACAACGCCGGCTGTTTGGACACAATCCCGAAAGCAAGCGTAATCATTTCATTAATATTTTGCAAAACTTTCAAAATCTTATCTTCTTCAACATCTTGATTATAGCAACCGTCGGTTTCCAAATCGATTATCATCCCGCGCAGCTTATCCGTTTTCAAAAGTTTGACGGCAGCAATAACTTTTGCCATATCGCGCCGTTCTTCAAGCGTTAAAAATTCAACTAAAAACTCCGGCGAAAATTGCTCGCAAATAATCTCGGCTTTAATACGCAACAAATCTTTTAAGAAACGCTGCATATCATTTTGGCGATCCTGATTTCTGAGCGTACCGAAATTTGTTTTTTGCATTACGGCGGTGGCAGTGTCCTTACTGTTTGACGAACCGCGCATAATATCCGAAACACCGGTAATCTCATAAATCGAATTAATCAACACCTGCCTGCGCTCGGCCAAAGCGCGTAGTGCGCCGATATATTGTTCAATCGGTGCAAAATCAATAATTCCGCGCAAACCGCCGGCATCTTTGAGCTTATCAAAATCGCTGATAGATATAAGCGTCACATCTTTATCCAAAATATTGGCTAATTCCGGAAAACTGTTATCGTAACACCCCGAAACTTTTAGAGCTTGCATGGTCAAACGCATCCGATTATTGACGCCGTCCAATTCATCAAGCAAACTTTTAATCTCGACATAATCCGGAACCGGAATAATACCGTCATTTGTTTGCGTTGCCATAATCGGTTTCGGACAAGGGAAAAAACCGCTCAAATGCAATGTATCATCATAAACATCCAAAAAATCATACGGATATTCCGGACACAAATAATAAATACTCTTGGTCGGTTTATCCCAAATTTCATAAACATTCGCACAAAAAGCGTCGCCGAAATGCCCGTACAGATAATCGGCAATTTCCGGATTAAATTGATCGGCCAATTCCGCAAGACTTAAATATCCTTTACGCGCGATCCACTCAACATCTTCCCACACATCGACATTTTCGGTATCGGTTAAGAAAGTCAGGGGCGAAACGTACATGGTATCGACCTGCTCGGTGCTTTTGATAAGATCTGTCCCGAGAGAGCGAAAAGTCGGTAAATACTTTTCCCATAACACCCCCATTCCCGAAAGCAAAAAATCATTGCGGGCATATTTGATGACACTGTCAAAATCAAATTGTTTCATATCCCAAATCAATGCCCTTTCCAAAATTTTGGCGGCCATTGATTCGACGGCATCTGAAGTTTTGTGTCTGCGTACCACAAACGGCACCGGCTGTTTGAAGTATAAAAAAGGCTTCAACGTTTCCACTGAAGCCCAAAATATGTTTTGTTTATTTTTACGCCGCTCATTACGATAGTAACCGCGAATTTCGCTGATCAGCTCATAGTAATCAGCATATTTTTTCTCGGAAGCGGCAATTTTTTTCTGCCACTTATCCCGTAATTCCTTGCGCTCTGATATATTGTTATTCATATACATCTCCTATAAAAATCAATGGGTTTCATCACTATATATTCCTAAAACGCTATTTTCTCTAATAACGACCAACCCGTCTTCCGGCAGCGGCAATTCATCAAACAGATGAAAGATAATATGATCTCCCGTTGTTACCGTTTTCACTTTATCTCCGACACTTTGAACAACACCGCTGTTACGGATATTAATCGGTGAATCGACCATAATTAAAGCAGAAGGTGTTAAAGGATCCAATTTCACAATAATTCTGTCAGCCACAGCTTTAAGCATTATACCTCCTTTCAAAAAAAAGAGGCTGATACATCAACCTCTTTATTAGTTTTTTATTATTACACTTTCTCACTCTAATAATTTTATTATCATACAAGTCACTTGATGTCAAGAACTTTTTTTAATTTTTTTTGCATAAAATTCTAAAAGCCTGTCTAATCCTAGATTTAAGAGCATTTTTTGATAATATACGGAATTCTTATTTTTAAGACTTTGCTTAGGAAAACTTTGTTCACCGGTCAGTTCTTTATCTTCAACACATACCTGACGAACATAAGGCCAGAACTCGTGTGGAATACATTGAACAGCCTTAAGATAACGTTCCTGATAAAATAAAGCCGCATCTTGACCTGCACTTCCGGTTGTAGGAATTATATGAACATGTAAAATCGGTGATTTTACATTATTATAATGCGCCAAAAAATAATCATGAGCCAATTTTTCGCCGGCATTTTTTCGTTCTTCGGCACTATGCTTACTATTAGGTAAATCCAGATATCCGCACTCATAATACTTATCAAGAACACTCTTTTTTAAATAGGTTCCGGAACTGTGTTTTTCATACCCTTTACGTTTAGCTTCTGCTTTATTGATTACATATTTTATTTTCATTTTACCCTCCTTGAAAAAGGAAAATATAAGAAATATATAATATTGTCAATAAGCAAAATATCATTTTACTTTTAAGATTATTATTATATAATACGTTTAACGGAGGATAACACATGGAAAATACAGAAGAAATCAGAAAAAAAATCGCTCGTCTTATCAACGAACGCGGCTTGAATTATGCACAAGTATCTCTGGCAATAGGCAAAAACATTGCCTATATTCAACAATTCATTAAAAACGGCTCTCCTCGTCGTTTAGGAGAAATTGAGCGCCATAAATTAGCACAAATTCTTCGCGTTGATGAACAAGAACTTACCGATTTGCCTTTGCGCCTGAACACTTCTGCCGCCTCTGCCATAAACGTCGATATACTCAGCTTAATTATCGAAAAAATTGAAATTTGGCTCAATAATCGCAAAGCAACTCTGTCCGCACACGATAAAGCAGAATTGATTAAATTGATTTATACCAAGATTTGCAACGAATCTATGGATATAGCTGTTTCTAAAGTCAATGATTTTATTGAGATTTATGACGAAATCAAAAAAGTAAATTAACCTTTTAGGACCTGAAATAATGGATATCGAAGCTCGTATTCGGGAGATTTTGATGAAAACTGCTCCCATTAATGATAACTATCTTAATTCTGATTATAATAGTAATATAAACAAAAATCAACCTTTAGGTTACATTAACATTCATGGTAACAACAATATCGTGATTAAAATCGATTGGGTTTTCTTAGCCTCTCTTTTGCTGCTGATCGGCGCTTTTTTATTTAGTCGATGATTTTTATTAATTAAAAGAATACGGATCAATATCGATTTCCACCTTTACATTTGATGGAATACGCACCATTTTTACCCATGTTTGCAAGACATTTTGAATATTAATGTTTCTGGACGTTTTAATCATCAGACGATAACGATATCTGTCGCGCAACAAATACAGCGGTGCCGGAGCCGGTCCAAGTACGGAAACATATTCGGTTGCGGGTGCGGTTTGCCCGAATGCCGCAGCGGTTTGTGCAACCTGCTGTTGATTGGTGCCCGATATAATAAGGGCGGCCAGTTTGCCGTAAGGCGGATAATGCAACAACCGTCTGCTTGTTTTTTCAAAATCTAAAAATCCGGCACGATCATTATTTAACAGCGCCTTAATCACATTATTTTCGGGATGCAAAGTTTGTACATACACCTCACCTTTTTTATCTCCTCGACCGGCACGACCGGAAACCTGCGACAAAAGCTGATATGTTTGTTCGGATGCGCGTAAATCACTGCTCATCAAACCTAAATCGGCATCAACGATACCGACTAAAGTCAAATCCGGAAAATGATGTCCTTTTGCAATAATCTGCGTGCCGACCAAAATATCAATTTCATGCCGATCCATTTTTGCTATTATTTTCGAAAGAGCCGTAAAAGAAGTCGCGTTATCACTGGATAAAATCTCGACTTTTGCCGTCGGGAAACGCATACATACTTCTTCGGCAACACGCTCCACTCCCGGACCGCAAGCCGTCAGTCCTTCGGCCGAACCGCAATGCGGGCAAACGGCGGGAATATCATCAACGTATCCGCAATGATGACACATCAGCTTTTGTGATTTCTTATGTTCGGTTAACCAAGCACTGCAACTCGGGCACTGGATTCGGTGTCCGCAATCGCGGCAAATCAAAAGCGGTGCATACCCGCGTCTGTTTAAAAACAATACCGATTGCTCACCACGCACCAAATTACCTTCCAAGGCTTTAACCAAGCTCGGTGCCAACCACGAAATTCCCCATTCACCGCGTTGCGGTTTATCCTTTTTCATATCGATGATTTTAATTTCCGGCAAGCTTGCATTAGCATAGCGACTTGTCAATTTGACACAATCGTATTTTCCGTCTTCAACATTCACAAGCGTTTCCAAATCCGGTGTTGCCGTGGATAGAATCACCGGAAATTGTTCAAACTTTGCCCGCACGACCGCCATGTCACGACCTTGGTAATTGACGGCATCTTCCTGCTTAAATGAATGATCATGACTTTCATCAATAACAATCAGTCCCAGATTCGTATACGGCAGAAACAGTGCCGAGCGCGCCCCGACAATTACTTTGACACGTCCTTCGATAATGACCTTCCATGTATCGGTTCGTTCTTTGACACTCAACCCCGAATGCCAATTTGCCGGTCGCACACCGAAACGCTTTTGAAAACGCTCAAGCCACTGCGTTGTCAATGAAATTTCCGGCACCAAAATCAGCACTTGTTTACCGCTTTCCAGAGTTTTGGCAACGGCTTCAAAATAGACTTCCGTCTTACCCGAACCGGTAATACCGTCCAGCAAAGTCACCGAAAAACCGTTATTGATTTTACGGCACAATAAATCAGCGGCATTTTGTTGTTCGCCGGTCAAATCCACTTTCACATAATCGCCGACCGGTTCCAAAAATTCGGCTTTATTCTCGACATAAACAGGCTTTAGAACCTCAGTATCTATCATGGTTTTGATAACACTCTGACTGACGCCGGCACCTGATGCGATTTCTTGTCTGGTATACGGTGCGTGCTTTAACAAATCCATAACGCGCCACCGTGCATCCGAATTTTTAAGCTTGGCTTCAGCTAAAGTTTTACCCGACAAAGTATAAAGAACGGTCATCGGCGACGGTTCAAATACCGTACGCACACTCAACACCATTTTTAAGACGGCACCGAGCGGTGCCATATTATACTTCGCCACCCACTGAATAAACTTAATAAGTTTTTCCGAAAGCGGCGGATAATCAAAATACTGACTGATATTTTTTATTTTTTCCGGTGCCAAACCCGATGAGTTTCCATGAGAGAACACTATTCCGATTTGTTTATCACGCCCGAACGGAACTTCGACAATCTGCCCGATTTCGACTGCCCGATCGGTCTGATAATCAAACGGTTCATCAAAAGGAAGCGTAAGTAAAACACCGACAATTTCAGCCATCAATCATCCCGCTTATTTTGCATATACTGAGCCGAATACCCGTGCGGATGACGCGCTTTCAGTTTTTCAATATTGGTATCGATAATTTGTTCAACCGGCACATCCAAAGCAGTGGCAATAGAAAACAAATACCAGCAGACGTCCCCCAATTCTTTAATCATCTTCTGACGTGATTCTTCGTTATATTCCATTCCCATGAATTTGATTTTTTTCCAAACATCGGACACTTCACCGGCTTCTCCTGTTAATCCGGTAACGGCATGGTCCAATCGCCCGTAATTTCCGTTGAGTTTTTCCGATAATTCTTGCAAGTGCTGTTGAAATAGCTCATCGTTTTTGGCTGTATCTGATGTAACAGCATCAATAAATGCACTGTAATCGGCAAAATATTTCTTGGTTTCCATTACTTTTTCTCCGACATGGCTTTTAATTCATAGAGTTTATCCAAAGCTTCACGCGCCGACAAATTATCCGGATCAATATTATGCAGAGCTTCTTCCAGCGGTGACGGTGCTTTGGCTTCTTCTTGTTTTTGCACAAATGAGAACAGCGGCAATTCATTTTCCAACCCGTTCATATTATGCTTTTGATTATCTTTCTCCAATTTTTGCAAAACCTGCTCCGAACGCTTAATAACCGTCTGCGGTAAGCCGGCTAATTTTGCCACATGAATACCGTAAGAGCGGTCGGCTGCACCGTCAATAACCTCGTGCATAAATATAACCTGTCCCTGAAATTCTTTAACTTTCATGCAATGCAACGTCAAAGCACTTAATTGCTTATTAAGCGATGTCAATTCGTGATAATGGGTTGCAAACAATGAACGGCATTTATTAACCTCATGCAAATATTCGACAACAGCCCAAGCAATTGATAAGCCGTCGAAAGTTGCCGTTCCTCGTCCGATTTCATCTAAAATCACAAACGAGCGCTCGGTTGCCTGATTCAAAATGGCTGCAGTTTCAACCATTTCAACCATAAAGGTCGAACGACCTCGTGATAAATCATCCGATGCACCGACGCGTGAAAAGACCTTATCGACAACACCTATATGTGCCGAGGCAGCCGGTACAAAGCACCCTGTTTGTGCCATAATTGTAATAAGCGCATTCTGCCGCAGGAAAGTTGACTTACCTGCCATATTCGGTCCGGTAATCAACCAAATGCGGTTATTATCGACATTTAAGCCGCAGTCATTACCGACAAATACGCCGTCATGAATTTTTTTGAGTGCAGCCTCGACAACCGGATGCCGTCCTTCAACAATTTCAAAATCAAAACTGTTATCCAGTACCGGTCGACAATAATTATTTTCAACAGCCAAATCAGCCATCGCCGCCCCTATATCCAACTCGGATACGGCACCGGAAATACGCATAATTTCATTTGCCGAAATCATGACATCGCGCACCAAACCGTCATATATTTCCAATTCCATTGCCAAGACTTTTTCATCGGCTCCGCGAATATTGTTTTCCAATTCGGTCAGTTCCGCCGTGGTAAAACGTGCGGCATTCAGCACGGACTGCCGATGTATGTACGCCGGATCGGCTAACAACTGCGTTGCAAATTTGCTCGGAATTTCAATAAAATAGCCGATGACATTATTATATTTGATACGCAAATGTTCGATACCGGTTTCTTGCGCATATTTATTTTGCAAATCGACAATATAATTATGGCCTTTATCGCGCATCTCACGAAGTGCATCCAGTTCCGGACTGTAACCGGCGGCCACAAACCCGCCGTCACGCGCCAAAAGCGGTAAATTTTCCAAATCCAGCGCTGTCGATAACTTTCCGACTAATGAAAATGCATTGCTGAATTTTTGTAAAACTTCGCTGACGGCATTCGGCAACGCATCAACAGCATTGGTTTCTTGGCCTTTTAACACCGTGGTTTTAATCTGCGGTAAAGCACGCAGAGTTTGTAAAATTGCCGCTAGATCACGCGGTCCGCCGCGGCCGATACTTAATCTGCCGAGTGCGCGTTCCATATCCGGACATTCCTTAAATAAGGCGCGCAAATCACGCCGAATATCCGTATGCGTTACAAAAAATTCGACAATATCCAGACGCTTATCAATCTCGGCCACATTCAACAGCGGTGAAAGTAAACGCGATGCCAGCATACGCGCCCCCGGCCCCGTAACGGTTCGATCTATAACCGACAGCAGTGAATTATCTTGTGACGGACCGACTAAATCGAGATTATGGCGTGTAGAGGCATCAATTTCCATATATTGATTATCCAAAACCTTAACCGGCGGTGCAATCCGCGGCATTTTACCTTTTTGGGTACTTTCAACATAATCGAGCAACACACCGGCTGCGGTTATCTCGGCTTTCCCGAACGAGCCAAAAGCATCTAAAGTTTGTACATTATAAAATTCCAAAACTCGTTTTTGAGCATTTTGAGGATGAAATCTGACCTGCGGTAATATCGTCAATTTTTCTTTATATTCATTCAAAAGATGGAATAATTCGGAATTTTGCACGGCATTATCGGCAATTAAAATCTCGCTCGGTACCAACCATGAGAGCATACTGCTCAATGTTACGGATTCTTTTGCCGGCATAAATTTAATTTCTTTGGTATAAAAAACACCGGTCGACAAATCAATCCAAGCAAAACCCATAGTCGATGCCACCTTGGATACACATAACAAATAATTATTTTTGCGCGCATCCAGCAAAGCATCTTCCGTCACGGTTCCCGAAGTTACCAAACGTATGACATCGCGTCGGACAACCGATTTCGAGCCGCGCTTTTTAGCTTCGGCAGGATCTTCCATTTGCTCACAAATCGCAACCTTATAGCCGCATTTAATCAGCTTTGCCAAATAACTTTCATACGCATGGAAAGGTACCCCGCACATCGGGATATTTTCATCATTGATTTTACCGCGCTTAGTCAGAGCAATATCCAGCGCTTTAGATGCTTTTTCGGCATCTTCGAAAAATAGTTCGTAAAAATCACCCATTCGATAAAAAAGCAAATAGTCCTGATATGCTTTTTTTATCTCCAAATACTGCACCATTCCTGGTGATATACCGTTTTTCTCAGACATTTTCAAA
>CAMVHF010000032.1 GCA_947167235.1 uncultured Alphaproteobacteria bacterium | reverse complement strand
GGTTGTCGGAATAGGGGCAATAGCGATTTTGCCGCTTGCGGCATTTTTATCGGCTAAACGCAGATAGGCAAACAGATTACTGGCAGCTTCGCATAAATTACCGCTCGGGCTTAAATTCAAATCGCCGTTTAATGCACCAAATCCGATAAAATATTCGTCTGTGTTCGGTTTTTGCACATTTATTCTTAAAATATTCTTCGGAGCATAGTGGCGCAGCAGTTGTCCCGGTGCCGTCGGCATATTCGGATTGCCGTCGGAAATTAAAATTTTTTCACCTAAAAATTCTTCAATATCTTCTTTTGCCGTACCGCCGGCGCGTAACATAACGATTTGTTTGCCGGTTAAATCTATAATGGTTGATTCAACGCCGACTTTGCAAGCGCCGCCGTCTAAAATCATATCGACTTTATCGCCCAAACCGTCGGCAACGTGTTGAGCCGTTGTCGGACTGATGGATTGGTATTTGTTGGCAGAAGGCGCGACAATCGGTACGCCCGATGCACGGATTAAATCAAGAGCAACCGGATGGTTCGGCATGCGCACGGTCAATGTGCGTAATCCCGAGCAAGCCAAATCAATGCTCGGATTTTCTTCAATTCGGCGCAAAACAAAAGTCAACGGCCCCGGCCAAAAGCGTTTAGCCAGCGCAAATACGCGTTCATCGGTTGAGGCATACTCTTTTAAGAAATCCACGTCGGCAATATGCGAAATCAGCGGGTCAAAATGCGGGCGCTGTTTGGCGGCAAAAATATTGGAAACCGCTTTGGCATCATAAACATTGGCACCCAAACCGTACACCGTTTCGGTCGGAAAGGCTACTAAGCCGCCGTTATT
This sequence comes from uncultured Alphaproteobacteria bacterium, assembly GCA_947167235.1. GTDB lineage: Bacteria > Pseudomonadota > Alphaproteobacteria > RF32 > CAG-239 > RUG410. The sequence goes on along the minus strand of CAMVHF010000032.1, from coordinate 14,808 downwards.
AATTGTCTTTGCCGCTTTTTCAATATTGACGGCATTATATTCATAAATTCCGCTCATCGTTACACATTAAATATCATATCAAGGGCTTTACCCAAATCATTATCGTTAAACGTGTTTAGCACGGTTAAATCATCTTTGTCAACAATTTGATACTTTTTTGATTTATAATTGAAGCACAGCAAACTTTCTTTGTTATAACCCAATAAAATACAGTTTTTAGGTTTTTTAATATCTTGATTTTTATCTACAATATCCATGTCATCATCAACGGTAGCGCCGCATAAAAAAGCTTTGTCGGATTTAACGCCGTTATATTTTTTCATAAATTGTACATACGACGGCGGAATAAAATCCAGCCCCATATTAACGAGAATTTTTTGGGCGACGATCAACGCTTCGGAAATCAGCTTTTCGCCGGCGGTCACTTTTTGGTTTTCGAGAGATTTAATAAAGTTTTTCATTCGACTCTCATTGTTTTGTTGATGTTGCATAAGTATAGGCTTTAAAATCCCGAAAGTCCATATATTTTTCGGCTTGCAAATTAAAATCAGTGCCTTATACTTTGCTAAACAGTTGTTTAATAAGGAGGAATTATGGTGGAATTTGTTATCGGGCGCAATATTAAAGCCAAGGGTGATAAAGTTATTGTTGCTGTTAAAGATATCGATATAAGTAAGTATTTAAATGCCGATGAACAAAAACTTTTACCGGCAATTAAAAAGCAAACGCCGGAAGAAAAGCTCAAAATGTATCATTTGGGCAGTTATTCTCTGGCCGTTATATTTTTGAAAAAAGACGCTTCAGCCGTCGGATGGCAGAATGTCGGCGGCAATACTTGGAAACACATCAAGAAAATGCGTGATGTCAAAATTGTTTTGGTTAATCAAAAGCCGGAAGCTTATTACAATTTTGCGTTGGGGTTGGAATTGGCTTCATACAGCTTTGATAAATATTTTACCAAAAAGCCGGCTTCATATTATCCGACTTTGGAACGTATTGTATTTTGTAACAGCGGTTTGAAAAATTTTGACGGGTACAAGCCGAATGCCGCACTTGCTACGGCCGTGCGTTATGCTCGGGATTTAATCAGTGAACCGGCAAGCGTATTAACACCTGAAGTTATGGCAGCAGATATCAAACGTTTGGAATATTTGGGCTTAGAAGTTGAAATTTTAGATGAAAAGCAAATGCAAGAACAAGGGTTCGGGTTGGCTTCGGCCGTAGGTCAGGGCTCTTGCAATAAACCGCGAATTGCGATTATTAAGTGGCGAGGTCAATGCCAAGAGGATAAATTTAGCGTCGGATTGGTCGGTAAGGGTGTAACCTTTGACAGCGGCGGTATTTCAATTAAACCGGCGGCAAATATGGGCGATATGAAACAGGATATGGCCGGTGCCGCTGCCGTTGTGGCCGCCATGAAAGCTTTGGCGTTACAAAAGTCGCCGCATAATGTGGTTGCCGTGGTCGGTTTGGTTGAAAATATGCCGTCCGGCTCGGCCTATCGTCCGGGAGATGTCGTTAAATCAATGTCCGGTCAAACCGTTGAAGTTATTAATACCGATGCCGAAGGGCGTTTGGTATTGGCTGATTGTCTGACTTATATTCAAAAGACTTATACACCGGAATATGTTGTGGATATGGCGACTCTGACCGGTGCCATCGTTATTGCGTTAGGATCGGTTTTTGCCGGTTTGTTTACCAATTCGCAAAGTATGGTTAAAGGAATGACACAGGCCGGTGAAGCTTGCGGAGAACGCGTATGGCCTATGCCGACGGATATTGAATATAACAAGCTTATCGATTCTGACATTGCCGATATGAAAAATACCGGTGGGCGTCCGGCTGGTTCATCGACAGCAGCTTGTTTCTTACGGCGCTTTATCGAAAAAAACACCAAATGGGCACATATTGATATTGCCGGTATGGATTTGAGCGACGGTTCCAAAGTTTTGTACCCGAAGGGAGCCAGCGGATTTGGGGTGCGTTTGCTGGTGGAATTTATTAACGCTTTGAAATAAAATTCTTAATATGCAACAAAGTTGAAAAAAATGCTTGAAAATTTTATCTTTAATGATAAATTAGCACCAGTTTTTAGAACTTTATGCCCGTGCGGGGCTGTCCGCACTTAATATATTTAGGAGATTTAATATGGTTGTTCGCGTAGGTATTAACGGTTTTGGCCGTATCGGTCGTTTGGTATTCCGTGCCGCACAAGCAAGAGATGATATTGAAGTTGTTGGTATCAATGACTTAATTGATGTTGATTATATGGCTTATATGCTCAAATATGATACAATGCATGGTCGTTTCAACGGTACTGTTGAAGTTAAAGACGGCAAATTGGTTGTCAACGGCAAAGCTATCCGCGTAACAGCTGAAAAGAATCCGGCTGACTTGAAGTGGAACGAAGTCGGTGCCGATTATGTTGTTGAATCAACAGGTTTATTCTTAACAAAAGAAAAAGCTCAAGGTCACATTGATGCCGGTGCAAAATATGTTGTTATGTCTGCACCGTCTAAAGATGATACACCGATGTTTGTTTGCGGTGTTAACACCGATTCTTATGTAAAAGGTACACAGTTTGTTTCTAACGCTTCATGCACCACAAACTGCTTGGCTCCGATTGCCAAAGTATTGAACGATGTATTCGGTATTAAAGAAGGCTTGATGACAACCGTTCACTCGACAACGGCTACTCAAAAAACCGTTGACGGTCCGTCTGCAAAAGATTGGCGCGGTGGTCGTGCCGCTTCCGGCAATATTATTCCGTCTTCTACCGGTGCTGCTAAAGCCGTCGGTAAAGTTATTCCGGCTTTGAACGGTAAATTGACAGGTATGTCTATGCGTGTTCCGACTTTGGATGTTTCCGTTGTTGACTTGACAGCTAACTTGGCTAAGCCGGCTACTTATGAAGAAATTTGTGCCGCTATGAAGAAAGCTTCCGAAGGTGAATTGAAAGGTATTTTGGGTTATACCGAAGATGCCGTTGTTTCTTCTGATTTCTTGGGTGATGCTCATACTTCTATCTTTGATGCCAAAGCAGGTATTCAATTAACAGATACATTTGTTAAAGTTATCAGCTGGTATGATAATGAATGGGGTTATTCTAATAAAGTATTAGACTTAATCGCTCACATGGCTAAAGTTAACGGCTAATAAATAATGCTGCTATCCCCGCTTATACGTCACATGAATGTTTTGTTGCGCGTACGGCGGGGATAGTTTTTTAATAAAGGATAAATGAATGCAAGGATATAAAACTATTGAAGATTTAGGCAATTTGAACGGTAAAGTCGTTATGCTTCGCGCTGATTTGAATGTGCCGATGGATGAAAATTTCCATGTAACCAATACCGCTCGTATAGACCGCACGGTACCGACAATTAAATTGTTGATGCAAAAAGGTGCCAAAGTTGTTGTTATTTCTCACTTCGGACGTCCGGAAGGCAAAGGCGATATGAAAAACTCTTTATCACATGTTGCGCCGGAATTGGAAAAGGCTTTGGGTTCTAAAGTGATCTTTGTTGAAGATTGTATCGGTGATGCCGTTAAAAATGCCGTTGCCGCAATGAAAAATAACGAAGTTTTGCTTCTTGAAAATCTACGCTTTTATGACGAAGAAAAGAAAGGCAATGAAGCTTGGGCCAAAGAATTGGTTAAATATGCCGATGCTTATGTTTCAGATGCTTTTTCAACTGCTCACCGTGCACATGCTTCAATGGTTGCTGCCGCTAAAGAATTGCCTTCGGCTATGGGTTTGTTGATGGCCGAAGAGGTTAATGCGTTGACAACCGGTTTGAATAACCCGAATCGTCCGTTAATGGCTATTGTCGGCGGTTCTAAAGTTTCGACCAAATTGGATTTATTAAATAATCTGGTTAAAAAGGTTGATAAATTGGTTATTTCCGGCGGTATGGCTCATACATTCTTAAAAGTTTTGGGCGTTAACGGCATTAATGAACAAAATTCTCTGGTTCAGACGGATATGCTCGATACGGCTAAAGAAATTTTGGCAACTGCTAAAGCCAATAATTGCGAAATTATCTTACCGAGAGATTTGGTTTGGGCAAAAGAATTTGCCGCTCATGCCGAGCATAAAACCGTTGATTTGGATAACATTCCGGCTGACGGTACTTTATTGGATGTCGGTGAAAAAACCGTTTCCGATATTAAAGCTAAAATGGCTGAATGCAAAACCGTTGTTTGGAACGGTCCGTTGGGCGCGTTTGAATTAAAACCGTTTGACGAAGCCACAAACCAGGTTGCTCAATATGCTGCCGAACTGACACAAACCGGCAAATTGACGACTGTTGCCGGCGGTGGTGATACCGTTTCGGCTTTGGCCAGTGCCGGAGTTGCCGATAAATTTACATATATTTCAACAGCCGGCGGTGCTTTCCTTGAATGGATGGAAGGCAAAGAATTACCGGGCGTTGTTATTATGAAAAAATAATAAGCATTCGCTTTCAATAAGAAAAAGTTCACATTTTGCAATGTGAACTTTTTTTTTATTAATTTCGTTTACTTATTTTTTCAACGCATAATCGCCCGGCATAGATATACCGCGCAATGCGGCAATTCGGGCTGCGATATTTTGTTTATGGGCATTAATGGTTTCGGCTGTTGCCTGTTCCTCTTTAATCTCATTCAGCGGTTTAGAGGCTATTTTATTTAAGCCTGCCGGTTTTGTATCGGCCGTATTGTGCGGTTGTGCCGAAGCAAATGTCGCAAAGGCATCTTCAATCGACATATCATTGTTATCTGCGCCGTCATAGACCGAATCGTCAATATAACTGTTCGTTTCTAACGTAAACACATCGTCGCTTTTAAGATATGCCAACTTTTTTTGCACGGCAATATCTAAAGGTTCGGTCTGTTCATGTAAAGTTTTTTTCAGAAAGTTACTATCCATTGTCTTGTTCCATAATGATGCGACCGGTTCTTGAAAGAATTAAACTGTCCAAAACCCAACGATTAATTAAAATAATGCGGTCATCTTCAATATTCATGGCACGAGCGGCATCAATGATAATATCTAATTCATTATCATGCAAATCTTCATCAATATTGGCTAAAACGCATAATTCTTTAACTAATTGCAAGGCATGCTGACGATTGGTAATTTTGGCGGCTTCAGTCGGTCCGTCAATACTGTCGGCGGCTTTAATAATCGGTACCATTGTACTATTGTCAATGCCGAAACGGACACCTACCATTTTCAAGAATTCTATTTCGTCACTGTCAATAACGCCATCCGCTTTGACCATTTTACAAAATAGCTTCAGAAAAATGATTTTTTCGTCATAAGACAGTGTTTTGATATAATCTTCATCCATATTTCATACTCCCTTTAATAACAAGTATATACAGATAATTATTAATTTCAACTTAATATTTAATCATCTTTGCGTAAGTACAGTGTGTTGTAGATAGCCTTGCGATAGTATTTGTTAAGCAGAACAGGGTCGATGTCAAACCGACTTTTCGGCTTATAGTTAGGCAGTAAATCGTTTTCAAAATAGATAAATTTCGGCTGAACTTCGGTTATAATCTTTTGCATATCAAACGGTGGAGTATAGTGATACAGCATTTCATCAATGTAACCTATGTAATCCCATGAAAACCAGTAATAATGCGGATTTTGATTAAATACGCCGAAAGGTATAACCGTAATGCCGAGTACCATATCGTCACGGGATGAGTTTTTGGTAATATCGGTAATGACGCTAAGAATAGATGTTATGGTGATTTCCTGCGTACTGCCGGTTGTATCCAATAGCATTTTTTCCATATCTTTTTGGAAAGGATATATTTTTAATAAACACGGAATAAACAGGAGCAACATAAAATATGCCGCATAAGAGCGCAATTTATAAATGTCGGCAGCAACAATTCCCATTAAAACGGCGTTGTATAATAACAGCGTTTTGAAGTAATAAACATAAGGCGAAAGATAAAGGGTTCGCAACATCAATTCGGTTAAATACATCAAAAGAAATATGCGCGTATATTTATCTTTTTTTCTAAACAATAAGTACAGTGCGCAACACAAACCTATAATCAATGTGCCGTAATAATCACTGTAATCGTTAATTCTGCGAGAGGCTATCTCGGTAGCGTTTTTTTCCAGCGTATGTGATTCCGGCGATAAATAGTCGGCGATATGAGAATTAACCACCCAGTTAAGCTCGTAATAGCGTTGCAGACTGCCGTTGAAATACATAAAGATAACACAACCGGCTATGATGAATACAGGCATAATCGCGGCCAGTGCACACGATTTAAGCGACAGTTCTTTGGTACACAGCAAGTATATACAAACAAGTGCGATCGGTAAAATCAAAAATGCGGCGGTTTGCAAAAATAAAAACGCAATTGTGTAAAATAAAGCACATAAGTTGAGCTGTTTTTGTTTTTTATCTTGTATAAAGGTAAAGAAATAATATGTACCGAGCCAGAAAAACAGGTGCATCAGCGTATCCGGCTTAAAGTGAACCATTGTATTGAGGACTAATGCACTGAAACAGAAAATATTAATTGCTATCCATGCGGCAATATCATCGGCCAGATAGTTTTTAATTATTTTGTACACCAAATACAGCATAAATAAAGAACAGGCCGCCATAATCAGGCGTACACCGTAAAAAATAAGGATATTACCTTCAAACAAGCCGATTAACGGCGCAAACAAATACCACATCAACGGGTGGTGGTGCTCCAGAAAATCACGATACGGTACGTGTCCGTCCCAAATCAACCATGAGACATGAATATGCTCAAATTCATCGGATACGGCAATATTGGCCGTAAACATCGCACCCAGTAAGCATAAAATATTGGCAATAAAAAAGCCGATTAAAAATTTTTTGAATAGACCTTGTTTCATTGTATAACCTCTGCCATGAGATTATACATAAATCAATAAATGTGCAAGTAAAATAAACGCTTATTCATAGTCGCCGCGCATAGCCTGACGAGAAAGTTTTTTACCTTGTTTACGATCGTGTTTCGGATTGTTTTTCGGCGTTTCGTGAATTCTGGCGTAGGGAATGGGGGTATCACGCTGTTCCGGCGTTTTACGCTCGTTTTTGACTTTGAGCTTTTTGCGCGTTTTTTCAATCATTTCGGCTGTTTGATTTGATTTCTTAGACATCTTTCTCTCCTTGCTTGGTAACGATATCATATCATAATCGGTTTAATATGGCAAATAAATTTCGTTTATATTTTATAATCGCCTGTTTACATTTTCAATTAATATCGTATGATAAGCAAAAATATAAAGGACGAAAATGCTTAAAAATTTTATCGATAAAATCAAAAATACCCATTTTATTCACGATTACAGCTTGATGTGGCCTTATATTAAGCCGTATTGGGGACGAGCTTTGATAGCGGTACTGATTACGATTCCGATCGGTGCGCTCGATGCGGTCATTGCTTGGGCCTTAAAACCGTATATGGATGTTATGATGATCGAAAAAAGTGCCAATACTTATTGGATACCGTTAATGATTATCGCTTTCAGTGCCGTACAGGGAATTTTGACTTATGCGGCAAGTTATGCCAATACTTGGGTAGGTAATCGAATTGCCGCCGATGTCAAGTTAACCTTATTTGAAAAATTAATGATATTTGATGCCGCCTACTTTGATAACAGTACATCAGGCAATATCATTATGCGTTTTAACAATGATGTTGATGAAGCATGCAAAGGTTTGCTCAGTAATTTAAAACAGTTTTCCACGCGTACATTTTCTTCCATATCTTTGATTTTTGTGCTGTTTTATAACTGTTGGCAGTTGGCTATTATTGCCGTGGTTGTGTTGGCATGTGCTTTATTTCCGCTGACATTGGTTCGAAAAAAAATTAAAGATATTAACCAAAAAACGGTCTTTACCAATGCCGAGACGGTTACACATTACAACGAGGCTTTCAACGGTAATCGCGTGATTGCCTCATATAATCTGTATGAATATGAAAATAACCGGTTTAATGATACATTGCATCGGGTTTTTAAGCTTGGTATGAAAATGGTACAGCGTACCGGTATGCTGTCACCGTTTATGCATTTTGTGGTCTCGCTCGGTATTGCTTTGGTTATTTGGACCGGCAGTTATTTAATCGTATCACAACAAATTACGGCCGGTAATTTTGTGTCTTTTGTTGCCGCATTGATTTTGTTATATAATCCGATCAAGGGTATCGGTAATAATTTTAATAATGTGCAGGTTGCTTTAATGGCTATGGAACGCGTGTTTGCTTTATTGCAAAGTGAACCGGCGGTGAAAGACGATACAGCAGCAGAGCCTTTACAAAGCGTTCGTAAAAATATCGAATATAAAAATGTTTGCTTTGAATATATTGCCGGTAAGCCGGTTTTGAAAGATGTCAGCTTGAAAATTAAAAAAGGCGAAACGGTTGCGCTGGTCGGTAATTCGGGAGGCGGTAAAAGCACGTTTGTCAGTTTGTTGCCGCGTTTTTATGATGTGACGTCTGGTAAGATTATGATCGACGGTAAAGATATTCGTAAGTATACACTGAAATCTTTACGCGAAAATATAGCAATTGTTTTTCAGGATAATTTTTTGTTTGACGGGACAATCCGTGAAAATATTATGCTCGGTAAAAATAATGCCTCGGAAGCCGAATTGCAACAAGCCGTTGAAGCAGCTTGTGTTCAAGATTTTATAAAGGATATGCCGAAAGGTTTGGATACACAAATCGGTGAGCGCGGCGTATTGCTTTCCGGTGGTCAAAAACAGCGTATTGCCATTGCGCGCGCTTTTTTGAAAAACGCACCGATTGTTATTTTGGATGAAGCAACATCTGCTTTGGATAATAAGTCGGAAGCGGTGGTTCAAAAGGCTATTGAAAATTTGATGAAAGATAGAACCGTCTTTGTTATTGCACACCGTTTATCTACGGTACGTCATGCCGATAAAATCGTTGTTGTGAACTACGGACAAATAGTCGAAAGCGGCAGTCATGAGGCATTGATTAAAAATGCCGACAGCATTTATGCTTCGCTTTATAAAGCGCAATTAAAATAGATTTTAATAATCGCTGCGCGAAAATGAAGGTCTCTCAAAAGCGTTTTCGGATGTCGAGTGTGTCGTAAAGCTCGGAGCGGCTGTCTGGGTAGTTGCCGTATATCTCAGTATGCGTTGTTCGTTTTCTTTGGACTTTTGCAGTAATGTCTCTTTTTTAGCCGCCAGTTCTTCAGCGGATAAAGTCGGGGATGACGGGGAACGACCGATATTACGATTGGCAAAGAATTCCAAATATTCTTTACGTTCACTCTCATTTGTCCAGTCAATCCGTGCTATGGTTGCCGAAGTAGCTCCGACATCTTTTCCTAAGTCTAAAGCTTGATCAATATGCAAAGCTTCGCCGTCAGGATTGTCAATATCTTTCATATTGTGGGTTATATAAACGATCGTTTTATCTTTTTTGATTTCATTGAGATATTTGACGATGTTTTCAGACATTGTCGGGTCAACACCGGCTGTCGGCTCATCTAAAATAAGGATAGGGGAATCTTTGATAAGTGCCTGTGCTAAATTCAGGCGATTTGCCTGTCCGCCTGATATATTTTTACCGGCCGGGTCGATTTTAAGGTTAGGATTAATTAAAGACGGATTACTCGGATCATCTTTTATACCGAGTAAATCTTGGACTTTATTTACCAACTCTGCCGGAGCATTCGGGTTTGAAAGACGGATATATTCATCGACCGTAACATCTAAAAGTTCGCCGTTTTGCATGGATAGGGCGATATGTTTGGCCGGTTCTCCGAAGGCTAAATCATCGTATTTTTGGCCCGAAAATTTACCTTTTTTATCAATGGTACCGATTTTAATGGTGCCTTCATCAATATCGTTACTGTGCATCAAAAGATTAATCAAGGTACTTTTACCGGCACCGCTGGCTCCTGCCAATAAAGTAATGCCAGGTTCAATTCGGAATTTCCCTTGCCCCGAAAATAAATTTTCGGAACTGACTTTGGTCGGATCATCATGACTACGTTTTTTAACGACGATATTTTCAAGCTCAATGGTATTGGCATTTTGTTTAATTTTTTCTTTGCCGAATTTCACTTTCATTTTCGGCATAAATTTTTTGTAGGCATGAGCAAAGTTACCGACATGTTCTTTAATCGAAAACCAAGAATTGACACAGCCCTGAACGGCGCCGTATGTGCCGATTGCCGCACCGAAGGTGACTAAGGCATTCATGGGATTAGCCACAGTGGCAACAACAACTCCGCCGAGAATAACGCCTTTCATAATTGTTCCGATGACAGCATATCTGTTAAGCATATTGGTAAATTTTTTATAGGTGCCGAGATATTTATCTTGTTTGGCATCAAACATTTGGTAGGCTTTTTTATCTTTATCCGAAGTTTCCAATTTATAACTGGCGGTGTATAACTTTCGGTCAGTTGAGCGTAATTCGGCTTTATCTTCCCGAAGTTTATTTTTCATATCAATTTTCTCTTGGTTCATTTTGTCGTTCATCAAATACGACATGATACCTGAAGATGCAATAACAGCGCCCATAATAGGCAAACTGGCGGCACCGCCGCTGATAACCGTCAGCCCTACAAATGCTGCGGATGATACAATACCGCTTAAGAGTTGCCCTTTGGCTCCCAAATAGCCGTCGACGGCTATTTTCATGGCATCAACATTGGTGGCAGTTTCTTCCGGATTGCGGGATTGACGTTCGGCAATAGGGGCATTATCAAATTCTTGGTGCATGCTTTTGGAAACTTGCAGTTCCAGCGTTGCCTGATGCCGCATGACGTAGTTTTGCAATAATTGTGCACTGGCACCGGATAAAAGATTGGAGGTGACGTATGAGTAAAACCAACCGCCTTTAAATTGCCCGTTTTCTCCTCGGGATAATTTATCGGCAACGGATGCTATGGCGGTAATAAAAGCAGGAACACCGGCTGCACGCATGGCACGTTTATGATCCTTCATCAAAGCATCAATTTTTTTCTGTGCCAGCTCTAAATCAGCATCGGTTAAAGCTTCTTTTTCCATATCACATCCTCATATTTATAGTCATTATATTCTGAAATTATACAAAAATCAAGATTTTTTTGTCATAAAGTGCAGCAATGTATTGACAACTTGCGCAAAATAAGTTATATTCCGCACAAACATTTATTTTTAATTCACTAGATTTATGAACATTATTAAAAGAATCTATCTGTGGTGGAAGGCTCTCAGAGATGACCTCACGGATGCGCAATTCGTACAGCTGTGCGAAGCATGCGCCGAAGATATGACGGGTGCCGAAGCATCTGTTATGTCGACGTATCTCAGTCACAATGTTCCGACGAGAGACAGAATTCGCTATCTCTACATCAATGGTGAAGGTTTGTCTCGTATGTACTTAGAAACTCTTTACAAAAGGGATGTTACAGAACAAGAACAGTACTATCTTGTCAATTTTATGAAATGGCAACCGGATGATACTTGGCCTTGCGAGTTATCCGTTCCTAACATCAATGAGTTATTTGATACGGAAATGCCGTCAAAAATCGCTAGATACGCGGCTAAATATCGCTTGCCGGAAAAGTATGAAATTAAGCTGCTTGAACGTTGTGCTCGTGAAGATGCGGAAGATAAAAAGGACAAAAACTCGTACTATCAGGTATTGAATACCTATGTTTTGTGCGGTGATTTGCGCCGAAAATTCCGTTCTAAGGATTCACAACGTGCGTTACTGGCTCTCAATGATGATAAAGTTTTCAGACGCATTATCAGATTATGCACCATTGATGAAAACTATATCCATCCGAGAGTCATTGATAGAATGCTGAAAGAGGGAAAGGACAATTTGTTACGTTTGATTTTCAGAGAGTCGTATATCGATTCTGCCGAACAGCGTGATGCCATTGTTGCCAAGTTCCTTTCGTTGAAGCATATTGCGACAATCTCTGCCATTCGCAAAGAAATTCGCAAAATCGAGCAGCAAACCGGCCAATATTTCGGCGCGGCATTCCCAAAGGCAGAAGAGGCAGAGTATATTTTGCGATCCTGTCAATATGACTTGAGTAACGTACAAGGAAAACAGGCTTTTATCGAAGCTTTGAAACCTCTGTTGCAAGCCAGTCCGTCGCCGCATTTGTGTGCATGGGCGGCTTATCATTTCCCCGAACTCGGTGATTTGGCCTGCCAAAAAACACGTCAGCTCGGTGAAAGACTTGTCAAAGAGTATAAATAGTCGATAAGCAAACTGAAATGAAAGAAAAAGGTGTGAGTTAAATGTCTCACACCTTTTTCTTTAGTTCAAACTTGACATTTTTCCGGTATATGTGTATATTGCCGAAATATTTTTTACAATTTAGTTATTCATTAAAAAAAGTATTGTGTATGGGAGACATTGTGGTTAGTTTTCAAGAATTGCTGAATTGTCCGCCGTTTTGGGGTGTGATGGTTTTAGGCATTACTCTGGGTGTGTTGGAAGTTCTGTATGCCGACAAGTGCGGTTTCGGAATGTATTGCAGGGTGACATTTAAGTATCGAATTCTTAATGCACCGAAAAGAGCCGACAGTTTGCAGTTGACGATGCAGATGCTCTCGTTGGTGGCCGTCACGATGCCGATGTTTATGCTGGTGTTGTATAAGGGTTACAGCGGTATCTTTATGCTGATGTGGTGGGCTTTGTTTTTGCTTATATCAATAGTATCTCAGTGGGCTCTTTTAGTTGGGACGCTCTTAGGTATTATGTTTACGGAGACACGCCGCCAAACTCAGATGTATAAAAGTTTCCGCAAAGTGTAATGTTTGCAAAAAAACGGAGAAAAAGGCTCACTGACAAATATTCAGCGAGCCTTTTTTTCGACATCTTTTAGTAAAACGTGTAAGGTATCGGTCCAATTATTCTTTTCGATATTGTCGATTTGGCGGTGATAATGGTTGACAATATGATTCAGTTTACCCCAAAAGCCTTTTTCAATGGAAATTATTGTTCCCCATACGGCCATGACAAACATTATGATTGTCACAATGCTTTCGGCAATTTCTAATTTTTCTTTGACGGTGTATTTTGTTTTTTGCATATATCGTATATATTTATAACATGATATTTTTCAAGTGTCCGAAAGCTTAAAAAAACAGGTTGTCAAATTTGTTATTTATTGCTACGATATGCGCAACAAAGGAGAGTGATATGACAACTCTGACGCATTTGGCCGAACTGGCCGGTATAGCTTCTTCTTATATCGATAAAATGGGCAATACGCACATAACATCCGATGATGTGCGGCGTTTTTTCTTGAGTTCGATGGGATTTGATATATCGACGGAAGAAAATATGCAGGCAGCGATTGACGAGTTGGGCAAAATTAAGTTGCTTCCCGAGGTTATGTCGTTTTATGAAAATGAGACGGTAAGTTTTTCTTTACAGAAATCCGGTGTATATGATGTACAAGTCATTGATGAAAATCAGCAGGTGATTTTGCAACAACAGGTCAACGGTTTGCAAGATATTATAATAACCGATCTGCCTTTCGGTTATTATAATATCAAGGTATCGGGCGATGAAGAATCGGTTGAAAGTATGCTTATCAGAGCGCCCGTTTACGCGTATCAGCCTGATTTTCTGCAACAAAAAGCCCATTTATACGGTACGGCGGTTATGCTGTATGCCTTAAAGTCGGAACATAATATGGGAATAGGAGATTTTGCCGATTTGAAAAAAATTATTGCTCAAACGGCTCAGGCCGGCGGTGATGTCGTCGGGATTAATCCGTTGGGGGTGATGAGCCCGTATACTCAGACCGTTAAGCCGCGTGCCAAACCCGAAAATATGTGGCAGATTGTGCAAAGTGATGTTTCGCCGTATCGTACCTTAAGTCGGTTGTTTATCAACTATGTTTATTTGGATTTGACGAGTGAACCCGATTTCAAAGCTTCGGCTGATGTGGCACAATTTATGAGTGATAAAGCAACCCTGTTGGAAATAAAAGCGCTGAAAAACAGTAAACAGGTGGCCTATAAGCGGGTTTTGGAGTTAAAACTGAAGTTGTTGACGATGATGTATGGTACTTTTATCCGCACAACCGATGCATACAGAAAACAAAAGTTTGCCGATTTTTGTGTGCAGAAAGGGGAAGAATTGGATAATTTGGCCTTATTCGAAACATTGCTTGAAGTTTTACAGCCGACAGATTTTTTCCGCGAGTGGCCAAGCGAATATCAGAATCTATCGTCGGCAGAAATGAAGCACTTTAAACAAGATTATGCCGAGCGTATAAAGTTTTATAAATATTGCCACTGGTTGGCGGATTGTCAGCTGAAAAATGTGGCAGAATATGCCAAATCACTCGGTATGAAAATAGGTGTTTACGGCGATATGCCGATCGGTGCAGCCTCAAACGGTGCAGAAGTTTGGGAAAATCCGACTGCCTATGCCGAGAATGTCGGTGTCGGGGCTCCGGCCGACTTAATGCGACCGCGCGGTCAGAGTTGGGGATTTTCACCGTATCATCCGCTTGCCATTGTCAAACAGCACTATGCGCCGTTTATTAATTTGGTTCGAGAAAGTATGCAGAACTTCGGGGCACTTCGAATTGATCATGCGATGGGCTTGCAGCGTTTGTTTTGGGGATTTTATACCCCGCAGCAACCGGCAGTGCAAGGTGCATATGTTTATTATAACATCAAAGATATGGTCGCGATTGTCACTTTGGAAAGTCAGCGTCGAAAATGTATGGTTATTTGCGAGGATTTGGGAACTGTACCTGAAGGTTTCAGAGAATATATGGCAGAACACGGATTACTCTCTTATAAG
>CAMVHF010000031.1 GCA_947167235.1 uncultured Alphaproteobacteria bacterium | reverse complement strand
TATCGTACATTGTAGAGGAAACAGTTGCCTTTATGCGTGTATCTATGGCAGCAGCGTTGATAGCCATGCCGCCCCAGCCGCAGATACCCAGTATGCCTATGCGTTCGGGGTCATATTTAAAATATATCTGCCGTCACCGTCGGCGATTTCTTTAATAAATTCGCGAGCCTCTTCATTTATAGGTAGAACTTGACCTTCTTCTTTTTCGGCGCGTTGCAATAATTCTTCAAAATCATCGGATGTTAAGCGATTAAGCACAAAAACCTGACATCTGGAAAGCAAAGCGGAATTCAGTTCAAAAGAAGGATTTTCGGTAGTTGCACCTACCAAAATAACCGTACCGTCTTCAACATAAGGTAAAAATCCGTCTTGCTGTGATTTATTAAATCTGTGAATTTCATCTACAAACAACAAAGTCCCTTTACCTTCGTTTGCACGACGCTCTTTAGCATATTGAAATACACGTTTCAAATCACTAACACCGGAAAATACGGCTGAAATCTGTTCAAAATATAAATTTGTGTATTCGGCTATTAAGCGGGCAATAGTTGTTTTACCGCAACCCGGCGGACCCCAAAGAATAAAAGATGTGATTTTACCGGATTTTATCATTCGACCTAAAGGGGCATCATCACCTATAATATGGCTTTGTCCGACAACTTCTTCCAATTTTGTCGGTCTTAACCTGTCTGCCAAAGGTCTTTTTACGTTATTTGAAAATAAGGTATCAGCCATAATCCTTATCTTTCGTATCCGCTGCGCGAATTAAGCATGGCTGCACGACTTTCTTTTATTTTTTCTTTAGTTTCTGCTATTTCACGCTGTCTGGTTTCTTGACTTTGTTGTTCCTGACGTTGTTCTAAAACTTCTCTTTTGTGTTGTTCTATGGATTTTCTCAATTCATCAACATTACTTTCTTTTTCAGGCTCATCTTTTTCTTGTCTGTTTTTGCTGAATTTTTCCATAATTTTTTCATCAGAATCTTCTTTTCTGAATGTATTTATAATTTCGCGACCTTTTTTCAGAATGGTATTAAAATCAGTACCGCCTTTGGTTGTATCCCAATCAAAACCGCCGCGACTGTCAAATAATGATGAAAAATCAATACCCATTTTCTTAGGTTTGGCTTTTTTCTTTTTAGGTGCCAGAATTTTTTGCAATTCGGTCGGATTTGGCATGTGACCTATTGCTTGAGCAATCTGCGCCGGCGAAATAACACATTCGCTTAAATCAAGCTCATAAATATTAACACCGTAAAAATTACAGCCGGTAAAATCAACACCTTTTAAATTGACATTTCTTAAATCAATACGTTTTAAATCAAGTAATGTCAGATTTAATCGGCTTAAATTAAGCTTATGCGGATAATAAGTCGCTAAATATTCGACGAGTTCCTGTAATTCTTCTATGGAAAGATTATCTAAATCGGCATCAAGTAAAATTGCATCTTGCAGATCGGCATCTTTAAAAGTAACGCCGTGCATATGGGCACCGGTAAAGTTGGTACCTATTAATTTTGCACCGGTAAATACCGCACCGTCAAGCATAGCGCCGCTTAAATCGGCACCGCTTAAATCGGCACCGGTAAAGTCAACATTTTGTAAATTTGCATTGGTTAAAATAACTTCTTTTAAGTTACTACCGCTAAAATTAGCATTTTCAAAATCTTCACCTTTAAAGTTACCACCTTGAAGATTTTTACCTATAAAAACAATATCTTGGCTGATTTTTCCGTTTTTTGACTTATTGTCATATTTATCTAACTGCTTTGCAATGGCTTTCCACGACTCACTTTTATTCAGAATATTTTGCGCATCATTGTAAAAATCTTCCGAATTTTCATCTCTTACTTTATGATGTTTATCACTGTAATCATTCATCGTGAAATGCCTTTAATAAACAAAACTGATTAAGCTTAGCTTATTTTTTTTTATTTTACAATCGTTATTTATACTTTTTGATACAAAATAAAATGATAAAAATACTCGGTAAACTCATTAAACCGGATATTATAAAGAATATTATCCAACCGCAACCGGGTACTATATTTTCAGCGTATTGATATACAACACCGCTTGTTGCCGAAAATAAGTCGCGTGAAAGACTCATAACCGAAGATAATAATGCATATTGCGTTGCCGTATATAATTTATTACACAGTGATGATATATACGCAACAAAAGCTGTTGTTGCCAAACCTGATGATAAGTATTCCAAGGCAACTATAACCATAAATAAAGGCATATTATGCCCATAATAAGCTTGAACAGCAAATAATGTTGTTGTTATACATTGCGTAAATCCGAATAATAACAGACTTTTACGCATACCTAATTTTATAACCAGTATTCCGCCCAGTAAACCGCCTATAATAGTCATTACAACGCTGTAAATTTTGGTTACAAAAGCTATTTCTTCTTTAGTAAAACCCATATCATCGTAAAAAGGGTTACTCATCGGTCCGAAATACGAATCACTTAATCTGTATGTAAAAATAAAAGCTAAAATCCAAAACCAACTCTCGTTTTTAATAAAACTCTTAAAAGGTTCTATAAGTGAATTATTAAAAAATTGTTTTATATTTTGGGTATCAAAATTCAGTACTTTATATTCATATTTGACAGCTTCTTTTGAAAATATAATTGCCAATAAACCTATAAGTATTCCCAAAGACATTATAACATAAACACTCGACCATGACATTTTTGATGCTAAATAAACAGCACCGGCACCCGAAAAAATAAGTCCTATACGATATCCCAATACAAAAATTGCCACACCCGAAGAAAGTTTTTCAGGTTCATCATTAAAAGATTCCACTCTGTAAGCATCTAATATAATATCTTGTGTTGCTGATAAAAAACTGGTTATAAAAGCAAAAAAAGCCATTAAATACAAGTGTTGTTGCGGATTAACCGTTGACATTAAAAATATGGATATACCTAATAAAATTTGTGTTATTACAGCCCAAGAACGACGTCTGCCTATTTTATAAATAAGAGGAATTTTAACATTATCGACAATCGGCGACCACAGCCATTTTAACGAATATGGTATTTTAACCAATGATATTGCACCTATTGAAGCATATGCTATACCGTAATCTTTTAATAAAAAACTTAATGTACCGAAAACCAAAGGTAAAGGAAAACCGCTTGAAAATCCTAATAAAAGCATGATTATCATGCGCTTATTAAAATAAATATCTTTTATTTTTTTAAGATAATCAAGCATCTGTTTTAATTTCATCACTCAACCACAGAGGATTTTTTATATTCTTTTCTAAAAATTCTCTATGTGTTTGATTTTCCTCATCAGTTAATTGAAAATGTCTTTCTTTAATTTGTATATGAGAATTATTTAAAATAAGTTTATTTTCTTTTGTGTTATCCGTAAATTTAATACTCGGCTCATATCCGCCTAAAAGCTGAAGATACACTTCAGCCAATAATTGCGCATCAAGTAAAGCACCGTGATAGGTACGCGCCGAATTATCAATATTAAAGCGTTTACATAACGCATCCAAATTATTTTTGGCACCCGGAAATTCATTACGCGCAATAGCTAAAGTATCAACAACACGATCCCAATCGTATGTTTCATAACCACATTTTTTTAATTCGAAATTTATAAATTTCATATCAAATTCGGCATTATGCGCTACAAAAATACCATCATCACCTATAAAATCTATCCATTTATCTGCTATTTCGGCAAATTTAGGTTTATCTTGCAAAAATTCTGTTGTTATACCGTGAATTTTAACGGCTGCTTCAGGTACATCGCGTTCCGGATTTATAAATTCATGAAATATTTTTCCCGTCGGTACATGATTTATAAGCTCCAACGCACCTATTTCAATCAATCTGTCTCCGCTTTCCGGATAAAAACCCGTTGTTTCCGTATCAAAACAAATTTCTCTCATTATAACACCTCTTGTATAAATTTTATAAGTTGTATTTTATTTATACCGTAAGGTAACGCCGTATCTATGACATAATCTGACTTATATTTTTTAAAATCTTTACTTGACTGCACAGATATAATCTTTTTAAAATCTTCTTCGGTTATATGATCTCTTTCTATAACACGCTGCATTTGAATATTATCGGTAACATCGGCATCTATGATAAAATCACAATACTTATCCCAATGCATTTCAAATAAAAGCGCAACATCCAAAAACAATATTTCATCTTTTAATGCTTTTGTATGAATTATTTGCTTTAATTTTCGCTTTAAAAAAGGATGTATCAGGCTTTCAAGGTGTTTTAACTGTTTATTATCGTTAAAAACTATATTACGAAGCATTCTTTTGTTAAATATACCTTGCTCATCAAAAGTACTGGGAAATTCTTTTTGAATAACTTTCAAAAATTCAGCTTTTCTGTATAAATCCCTAACCCAATGATCAGGATTATATGTTGCAAAACCTAAACTTCTTATTATATTTGCCAAATAAGTTTTACCGCAACCTATAGAACCTGTTATACCTACAATTATCATTTTCAACCTTAATTCAAAATATTATGAATCTTATACACATTTTAACATAAATCTGTGTATAAAATCTCGCCTCTTGAAATTTTTAGCAAAGTATATACATATTGTAAAAAAGTTAAACAAAGTTATTAACATGTTAAAAACGTAATACACACTCTGTGGATTATGTTAATAAAAAAATTAACTATTTATTAATACATTGAATCATTAACGATTTATTAATAAATATTTCAAGACTTAAAGTTAATAAATTATTAATAAATTAATTATCCATATAAATGACACGGATAATATACAATAATAAATTATTTAAATTTAAATAATGTGTGAAATGAAATGTGCAAAAAAACAGTTGACTTTCATTGATAACTTTAATATAAGCTAACCAACGAATATTTCAATATATCGTTTCTTTTTTTAACAATCACTAAAGGTTAATATGCATTTAAAAGAATTGAAGGAAAAGTCTCCTACCGAGCTTTTGACTCAAGCGGAGGACTTAGGTGTTGAAGACGCATCTTCTATGCGTGTTCAGGATTTAATTTTCGCTATAATGAAAAAATTAGCGGAAGATGATACAATTATTTGCGGTGACGGCGTTATAGAAGTTATGCAAGACGGCTTCGGCTTTTTACGTTCTTCTAAATCCAATTATCTGGCCAGTGCCGATGATATTTATGTTTCACCGCAGCAGGTTAAAAAATACGGGTTAAGAACAGGTGATTCCGTTGAAGGTGAAATCAGAGCACCTAAAGATAATGAACGTTATTTTGCGTTAACAAAAGTTAATACTATAAATTTTGATGATCCGGAAAAATCAAAACTCAGGGTTAATTTTGATAACTTAACTCCGTTGTATCCGACTGAAAAGCTTAATTTTGATATAATATGCGGTGATAAAGACTATACTACCCGTGTGATTGATTTAATTTCGCCGCAAGGTAAAGGTCAGCGCGGATTAATAGTTGCGCCGCCGCGTACCGGTAAAACGGTTATGCTGCAAAATATAGCACATGCTATTTCTACCAATCACCCGGAAGTTTATTTGATGGTTTTGCTTATTGATGAACGTCCGGAAGAAGTGACTGATATGACACGTTCGGTTAAAGGTGAAGTTATATCTTCTACCTTTGATGAGCCGGCAACCCGCCATGTTCAAGTGGCTGAAATGTGTATTGAAAAAGCAAAGCGTTTGGTTGAAAATAAAAAAGATGTTGTTATTTTACTTGATTCCATAACCCGTCTGGGACGCGCCTACAACGCTGTTGTACCTTCTTCAGGTAAGGTGCTTACCGGCGGTGTCGATGCAAACGCTCTGCAACGTCCTAAGCGTCTTTTAGGTGCCGCTCGTAATGTGGAAGAGGGTGGTTCATTAACAATTATTGCCACCGCATTGATTGATACCGGCTCGCGTATGGATGAAGTTATTTTCGAAGAATTCAAAGGTACAGGTAATTCAGAAATCATTTTGGATCGTAAGTTAACCGATAAACGCTTATTCCCGACGATTGATATAACCCGTTCGGGTACGCGTAAAGAAGAATTATTGGTTGATAAAGCAACTTTAACCAAAATGTGGGTTTTACGCCGTGTATTAATGCAAATGGGTATGACCGACGGTATGGAATTTTTGCTTGATAAATTAAGACAAACCAAAAATAATGAAGATTTCTTCCAAAATATGAATTCTTAATTACGAAAAAAAAAACAGAGAAGAGCCGTATTTTTATAATACGGCTTTTTTTAATCCAAAAACAATTAATATAAAATAAAAAACCGCACCTTTTCAGATGCGGTTTTTTTGCTTTATAAGCTTAAATTAAGCAGCTTTGCTTGTTTTATGCTCTTTTTGTGTTTTGCCATATTTAACGGCAGCTTGAGCTGCAGCCAAACGAGCAACCGGTACACGGAACGGAGAGCAAGAAACATAGTCTAAACCACATTGTTGGAAGAACTCGATGGATTTAGGATCACCACCGTGTTCACCGCAAACACCCAATAACAATTCAGGGTTGGTTTGACGACCGTATTCACAAGCACGTCTTACTAATTTACCTACACCTTCGGTATCGATAGATGCAAACGGATCAGCTACATAAATGCCTTTAGAGCGGTAGCAATCCAAAATAGCACCGGTATCGTCACGGCTCATACCCAAAGTTGTTTGAGTTAAGTCGTTGGTACCGAAACCGAAGAATGCTGCAGAAGCGGCAATTTCTTCTGCCATCAAAGCAGCACGCGGTAATTCAATCATTGTACCAACTTCGTATTCAATAGATTTGCCTTTTTCAGCGAAAATCTTTTGAGCTGTGGTATCAATGATGTTTTTAACGATATCTAATTCTTTCTTAGAACCGATTAACGGAACTTCGATTTCCGGAACAACTTTTACACCTTCATCGCGGCATTCCATAGCTGCTTCCAAAATAGCGCGGGTTTGCATTTCGCAAATTTCCGGATAAGTAACAGCCAAACGGCAACCACGGTGACCCAACATCGGGTTCATTTCGTGTAAAGAGTTAGAACGGTTTTTAACTTCTGCTAAAGTTTTACCCATCTTATCAGCCAATTCTTGCATTTCGGCATCAGTGTGCGGCAAGAATTCATGCAAAGGCGGGTCCAACAAACGGATAACTACAGGGAATCCGTTCATTGTACGATATAATTCTTTAAAGTCTTCTTTTTGGTAAGGTAATAAGCGAGCTAAAGCAGCACGACGACCTTCTTCATTGTCAGACAAAATCATTGTACGCATATCGGAAATACGTTTAGCGTCAAAGAACATGTGTTCCGTACGAGCCAAACCGATACCTTCAGCACCGAATTCCATAGCTTGTTTAGCATCAGCCGGTGTTTCGGCGTTGGCACGAACGTGCATGGTACGGATTTCATCAACCCAGCCCATAAAGCGGCCAAAGTTGCCGGAATTGGTGTCAGCCTTAACAGTCGGGATTTTACCTTCGATGATTTGACCTTTACCGCCGTCCAAAGATACCCAATCACCTTCTTTAATGCAAGAACCGGACTTGGTTGTCATTGTTTTTGAAGCGTAGTCAATTGTAATATCGGTAGAACCGGAAACGCAAGGTGTACCCATACCACGAGCAACAACGGCTGCGTGAGATGTCATACCGCCGCGAGCTGTAATAACACCTTGAGAAGCGTGCATACCACCGATATCTTCCGGAGAAGTTTCATTACGGATTAAGATAACTTTTTCACCTTTAGCGGCCCAAGCTTCTGCATCTTCAGCGCAGAATACGGCACGGCCGACGGCAGCACCCGGAGAAGCCGGTAAACCGTTAGCAATAACTTTCTTTTCAGCTTTCGGATCCAACATCGGGTGTAATAATTGGTCTAATTGGTCAGCACCAACGCGCATAATAGCTTCTTCTTTGGTGATCAAACCTTCATCAAACATTTCAACAGCCATTCTTACGGCAGCTGCAGCTGTTCTCTTACCGTTACGGCATTGTAACATCCAAAGTTTTTTGTGCTCAATAGTGAATTCCATATCTTGCATGTCTTTGTAGTGAGCTTCCAATGCATTACGAACATCAACCAATTGCTTGTATAAATCAGGCCATAATTCTTCCAAAGAGTTGCCTTCACCTTTAGAGCTCATCGGTTGCGGTGTGCGAATACCGGCAACAACGTCTTCACCTTGAGCGTTAATCAAGTATTCACCATAATATTTATTTTCACCGGTAGCCGGGTCACGAGAGAAGCAAACACCGGTAGCAGAATCATCACCGGCATTACCGAATACCATTGTTTGAACGTTACAAGCTGTACCCCAATCACCAGGGATGTTGTTTAATTTACGATAGGTAATGGCACGAGCAACGTTCCAAGAACCGAATACGGCACCGATACCGAGCCACAATTGTTCCCATGGATCTTGCGGAACAACTTTACCTAATTTTTGACCGATGGCTTTATATTGAGAAACTAATTCTTTTAAGTCTTCGGTTGTCATATCTGTATCAGATTTGTAACCTTTAGATTTTTTCATTGCTTCCAAAGCGCCTTCATATTCATCTAAGTCAGCGCCCAAAACAACGTCAGAGAACATTTGAATGAAACGACGATAAGAATCGTAAGCGAATCTTTCGTTACCCGAAGTTTGAGCCAAGCCTTTAACGCTTTCATCGTTTAAGCCCAAGTTCAAAACCGTATCCATCATGCCCGGCATAGAAATTCTGGCACCGGAACGAACGGAGAATAACAACGGGTTTGAAGAGTCACCGAATTTTTTACCCATAATTGCTTCAACACCGGCAACGGCTGCTTTAACTTGATCTTTTAAGTCAGACGGATAAGTGTTGTTATTTGCATAGTAGTATGTGCAAACTTCGGTTGTTACAGTAAATCCCGGAGGAACAGGCAAGCCAACTTTGTTCATTTCTGCCAAGTTAGCACCTTTACCGCCGAGGAGATTACGCATGTTGGCATCGCCTTCGGCTTTGCCGTTTCCAAATGTATATACCCATTTACTCATGGTTATTTAAGCTCCTGTTAGCTATTTGTTAAAACCAAGTTATATCCTCGAAAGGACATAACTAAAATCAAAAAAAATTTCAATTTGCCTCGAATGTATACCACAAAAGTTCAGAGTTCAAGCAAAATCTTTGTTTTGAAATAAAAAAAACGGATTGAACAGGTTATTCAATCCGTAAATTTTGTAATAAATCAAAATATGCTAGACAGATGCTTTACTTTTAGCTAAAATATCGGTTAATTGATTGTTAGCTTCATCTAAGGAGCAATTACTGAAAATAGAAACTTCACTGGCCAAACGATCAACGGCTTGTTCATATATCTGACGTTCGCTGTAAGATTGCTCGGCTAAATTTTCGCTGCGATACAAATCTCTGATAACCTCAGCAATAGCTACCGGATTACCGGAATTTATTTTATTTTCATATTCCTGAGCACGACGAGACCACATTGTTTTTCTGACTTTTGCTTTACCTTTTAATGTTTCAAAAGCTTCCTGCATGGTTTTTTCATCAGAAATTTTTCTTAATCCGGCACTCGGAATTTTGTTGGTCGGAATGCGTAAAGTCATTTTATCTTTATCAAAGTTAACGACCAGCAATTCCAATTCGGAACCGGCAATTGTTTGCTTGGTAATATCGGATACTTTGCCGACACCGTGAGTCGGATAAACAACATATTCACCGGCATTAAAAGTCAGAGTCGGTAATTTTTTGATGCTTGATACGGCACTTTTTTGAATATTGATTTTTTCGGCAGAGATTACCGGAATTTCAGTGTGCGCAACGGCATTCTGAATTTTAGCTTCAGAATTTACGGTTGATTTTGTTTTTTTAGTACTTTTACATACTTTAACAGTCTGATTTTTGATTTCAGTTGTTGTTTCTGTATTTGATTTTTTAGTACTCATATTTGCTCCTAAAATAAAAATTTATGTGAAAACAAAATAGAATATATCACATTTTTGAGGTTAAATCCAGTGTAAAAATGCAAAAAAATTAAATTTTTTTAATATTTTCTTTGCAAAGATTTTGCCATGTATTGAATGGCAACGGCATATTCCGTATGCATTTTTGTGGTATTTTCATCGGCTCGGACATCGGTACGGGCAATTATTTCCTCGATAAATCGGTTTTCCAAAGCATAATTAATTTTTTCCTGCGGATGAAAAATATAAGAATTTTCTATTTCGTTAATATAATCAAGATGCGGATTTAACATATCTTCCATAATAGGATTTTCGGAGTAATCGCCATGCGCCATGGCAATATGATTTGTTTCATGCCAGGCAATACCCATCCATTGAATGCCGCTCAAATTTTTAGCACTGTCTATATTGATATAAATATTGTTTTCACTGGCAAATGCTTCGGCACTTAACCACTCATTTCCGGATGTGTATTCATCCATTTGTTTTTGATTTATAAAATGCAAAACAGGCTCTTTGATGCGATTATATTTTGCTGTTATTCGGCTGGCCAAGGCAAACAATTCTTTTTTCTGTTTGATTGATAAATTTTGAAAATTTTCTAATTTTTTATTAATGTTCGGCAGTTTTGCTATTTCTGCCGTAATCAGGCGGATTTTACGCTGTTCTCGCTCCCAAAAATCTTCAGGAATCGCCATTTGCAGGAGGGCATTGAGCTTATCGGATTTATAATCGAGAAAATCTTTACGATTTTGTTGTTTTGCCTCATTATCAAAGCACTCTTGGCTTAAACCGTGTAATATTTTGAGCTTTTTATGCGTACTCAGCTGATAAAGTTCTTTAGGTTTGAGTTTGTTAAAAATATGCAAATATTTTTTATCATCGACGGGAACATAATAGCATCTTCCGTTGGGCACATTGTAAATAACATCCGAGCCGTTTTCAACAGCGAGTTGGCAATAATCGCATAAAGTCATATCTTTGACTTCAAAATAAATGAAATCATTTTCATCTTTATAAGTTTGTGTCGGATGGTCGGCAAAAATTTCTTTAATTTTAGGTAAATGGTTTTTTCGATGCAGTTTAAGCATAACCTTTTCGTATTGGCAATCTTCGAATTTTTCACATTCGTTGTCAATATCGGTATTATATGTCAGCCAAACGAAATCTTGTTTTTTCATTTCTACCTCTGAGCTGAATATAACACTTTTATTATATTTTGTCTAATATTTTTTTATTTTTTTATTTTAGGGAATCCGTTTGTTTGGCGCAAACCCTCGGTAACAGCCATAGCGGCTGATACGGCCATATTAATTGAGCGAGCTTCGGGATTCATCGGTATTAAAAGCTGTGCATCGGCCAGATTATGTACGTTTTCGGGAACGCCGGCACTTTCGCGTCCCATTAAAATGATATCGTTTGGTTCAAATTTAAAATCAACAAAAGATGTTGTGCCGTGGGTGGTTAAAAGGACAATACGTCCGTATTCTTCAGGGTGCTCTTTGCGGTATGCCAAAAAATCGTTCCACGAATTGTGGCGGCGGTAATTGGCAAAATCCAAATAATCCATACCGGCACGGCGCATAGCTTTTTCATTGAAAAGGAATCCGCACGGTTCAATAATATCTATTGCTAAGTCCAGGCAGGCACCCAGACGCAATAAAGTTCCCGTATTTTGCGGAATATCCGGTTGATATAAAGCTAAGCGCACGGCCGATATCCTTAGAAATTAAGCTGATTTTTTAGCTTGTTCGGCTTCTTGAGCTTTTTTAGCATTATACAGGCTTACAAAATCGATCGGGTTTAACATAATCGGCGGTAAACCTGCAGCGCTTAAGCTGTTGGAAATAATGCTGCGAACATACGGGAACAACAAACGCGGCAATTCAATATACAAAATCGGTTCCAAATGTTCAGCCGGTACGTTGATCGAAACAACGGCAGCATAAGAAAGTTCAACGATAAACAGTTTCTTTTCACCTAAATCGGCATCGATTTTAGCGGTCAAGGTAACGTTGTAAACATTGTTTTCCAAGCTTTTGTTATTCATACTGATATCAACATGAATATCGGGATTTTTATTCATTTCCTGAAAAATTTCCGGAGCCAACGGAATTTCCAAAGACATGTCTTTGATATATTGGCTGTGAATCATTAAAGCCGGAAGTTGTTGATTATTATTTGTTTCTTCAGTTTTTTTATCTTCTTTTTTAGCCATTTTTATCTCCTTTATAAAAATTCTTCTATATAAATAGTACTAAAAAATCTAATCGTCAAATATTTTATGTTGATTAAATTTTTATTTGTCATTATATTAAATCAAGTTGTTTTAAATTAAGGAATAAAAATGGTGTCTGTTTTTGATTTAATATTTTTAACCGTATTGGTAGCTTTTATTATTACCAGATTGTACAGTGTTTTCGGAACACACGGCGAGAACAAGAATGTTCGAGTTGTTTTTAAATCTTTGGATAAAGAAGTCGATAAGGATTTGGAAAAGAAAATCGTTGAAAATATTTCGCAGGTTATACAAGAAGGTAAAGATATCGATTCATTGGCGACGGTTGTAAATATTGAAGAATTCAGTGATTCCGAAAAAGCATTGGCAGCGGTTCCTAATTTTAACAAAACTAATTTTTTGCGCAGTGCTTGCCGTGTATTTGAAATGATTTTACAAGCCTTTAATTCCGGTAATATCGAAAATATCAGAGGTTTAGTCAGTAAAAAGATTTGGGATGCTTTCAATTCCGTTTTAACCGAAAGAAAAGAAAATAATATAACCTCGGAAGTTGATTTTATATGCTTTGATAAAACCGAAATTAAAGATGTTAAACTACTGAAAAACAGTGTTAAAGTCGTTGTTGAATTTATCAGTGAGCAAGTTAACATTCTTAGAAACGACAAAGGCGAAGTAATTGAAGGCGATGAAAACTTTGTGCAAAAAATTACCGATGTATGGACTTTTGAAAGATCTTTAAATGCAAAAAGCAATAATTGGACGTTGGTTTCAACCAAAAAACCTGCTTAATGCGGCAGTTATACTGCTGTTTATATGCTTATTAAACGGATGTGCCAAAGAAACATCCGCACCGGCCGAAAAACAAAGTACCGTTGAGCTGCAAAAAGTACAAATCAGCAAACTTTCGGGTTGGCAAAGCGAAAAATTTTCCGAAGTTATTGATGTTTTTAATAAAAACTGCGGTAAAATTTTGGAAAATGTTGATGAATATATCTATGCGTCGGCGATTAAAATCAAAACCAAAGATTATCAAAAAGTTTGTTCGAAATTTTTAAATAAAAACATTCGTTCCGATATTGATATGCGCCATTTTATCGAGCTTAATTTCGATGTTTATGCCGTTACCGATAACGGTGCGGCCGAGGGTAAATTTACATCGTATTACGAAGCCGTTATTAATGCGTCGTTTGAGAAAACCGCTAAATATAAGTATCCGATTTACGGCAAACCGCAGGATTTAATAGAAATTAATCTGAAGGATTTTGATGAGAATCTACCGAACACACGTTTGGTCGGCCGTGTTTCGGGCAATAAATTTATCCCGTATTACAGCCGTCGTGAAATTGAAAATAACGGCATAAAAGCACCGGTTTTGATGTGGGGTGATGATTTGGTCGATATTCACTTTATGCAGATTCAAGGTTCGGCGGTGGCAAAAATGAGTGACGGTTCGGAACTCAGAATAGGTTTTGCCGACAGTAACGGTCTTAAATTTAAGGGAATCGGCGGTATTTTGCTTGAAAAGAAGCTTTTATCCGCCGGTGAAGCCTCGATGCCTAAAATCAGAGAATGGTTGCGTAAGAATCCGGATAAAGCCAGAGATTTAATGGCTGAGAATAATCGTTTTATATTTCAAAAAATATCCGATGCCGACGGGCCGGTCGGTGCTTTTGGTATATCACTTACCGCCGGTCGCAGTTTAGCCGTTGATAATACATATATTCCGCTCGGTGCAATGATGTGGCTTGATACGGTCAATCCGGATAACGGTAATCTTAAAAAAATCGTGTTTGCGCAAGATATCGGCGGCGCCATCAAAGGTATTGTTCGCGGTGATTATTTTTGGGGACAGGGCGAAAAGGCCTTAAGACATGCCGGTCGGATGAATTCGGTTGGTAAATACTATATTTTTGTGCCTAAAAGCTCTGCAGTGAAAGTTAATTGATATGGTAGCTTCACAGGAAGATACGGATTTTTGGTTTGAAGCCGTTAAAGATGTTAAATCCGAAAAAAGACGCAATATTGTTATCGATAAAAAAAATCCGGCCGTAAAGATTAAACCGCATCAGCAATATGCCGTTAAGCAGGAATTTTCGACTTATTCGAAAGATGTAGATGATTTTGAAGGCGGCATTGATAAAGCCACCTTAAAAAGATTTAAGAAAGAAGAATTTGCTATTGAAGCGGTGCTTGATTTGCACGGGTTAACCGAAGATGCAGCTTTTGAAAAAGTTGATAATTTTATACCGCAATGTTATAACCAAGGTAAACGTTGTATAGTCATTGTTACCGGCAAAGGTTTAAGTGTGCATGAAGGTGAAGATATATTTACTCCTAAAGGCATATTGCGCAAGCAGGTGCCGCAATGGCTTAATATGCCGCGATTAAGAGGTATGATACTGGTTTATAAGCATCCGTCCGAGCGTTTAGGCGGGCAAGGCGCTTTGTATATTTTACTGCGCCGCAATAAAGATTTGTCGTAATATTAACTTTTTATTTACAAAAAAATACGTTTTTTTCGATGTTTGTGTGTTGACAAAAAACTGTTAATACACTATACTGTAGCTAATTTCAAAATAATTTATATAATCATTTAAATATATGTATTCAGGTTATGAAGCAAACATTAACTTTGGTGGCCAAATGTTTGGTTGCTATAACGCTGTTCATGTGGTCAATATGGGCAGGTGCGTCGGTTACGGAAAAATTTCTTTCCGATAGCGATACGATTTTGAATGCAGAGGTAAGTGAATTGTCCGCCGAGGAGGACTCTCTTAACTTTGCAAAGTTCCAACAGGCAGAGTATGATATGCTTTGTTTGGTAGCTCATTTTGAAGGTGTTAAAGTTAACGCTTATTGGGACCCGCACGGCAGAATATGGACTATTGGTATAGGTAATACTGTACGCCCGGATGGTACTAAGGTAAAATATGGCGATAGAATTAAGGATAAGGATGAGCTTTTTGAATATTTCAAAGCCCATGTTGAAGCTTATATCTGGCCTGACATGCAAAAGTACCTTCCTATGTCTGATATGACTGTACAAGAAATTGCTGCGTTGGGAAGTCTGTTTTACAACTGCGGAAGCGGTATTTTACGGAACAAAGACGGTTCGCCGACATATCTTGCGGATGTCATTTACAGTTGCTACGCTTTTGCTACTCATCCGGGTTCAGTGGAGTTAATTGCCAATGGAGATACATCTGTTGTTTATACAGTTGATTCTAAAAAGGCATTCGAGCATAGCAAAAGCGAGCTGATTCGTTTAATGAACCAGAAAGTTTATGCCAAAGGCAAAAAGCTAGATGTTCTGGTAAAGCGTCGTCTTCTCGAAGAAAAGATTTTCTTTGGTGAAATTATAATGGATAATAAGGGTGAATTTGCTCTTGAAAATTCTGTTAATTTTGCCGAGCAGCCGTTAGGTGCAGCTTATAGCATTCCTATTAGAGATTTTAATGATGTGACTCTCGTCTGTGACAGTATTAATAACTGTCCTTACGGAAGAAATCTGCAAGACTCTATCGAATATGCTTTTGCGCATCCCGTGAAACGTAGTTCGGCTACATACCGAAAGAAGACTACGACACGGCGCAGAATACGTCGCTAAAGCTTGTTTCTACATACTTAAAAAGTGTCCTTGATGAAAGGGCACTTTTTCTGTTTTTAAATGGTATTTTTGAAAAAAACAAAAAAGCCGCCTAAAGGCGACTTGTTTTATTGGTGCCGGTTAGGAGATTGCCTT
>CAMVHF010000030.1 GCA_947167235.1 uncultured Alphaproteobacteria bacterium | reverse complement strand
TGTGCATTGGAACAATTATTCAATTGCTATGTGGCACAAACGGATAGTGCTTTGTTTTTAGTGCGTTTGAATGATATTTATCAGCAAACGGAGATGGATAATGTGCCGGGTACAATCAACGAATATCCGAACTGGCGCGGTAAGATGCGGATATCGGTTGAAGAAATACAGAAAGATAACCGGTTTACAAATTTGATGCGTTTAATTAAAGAGCATCGCCCGAAATAAAAAAACGCCGCAATTGCGGCGTTTAAGCATATCATCGGTATTATTATTCGGCATAACCGATCGGTTGATGTGCGATAACAAACTCATCTTCATCCAATTTCAGAGCTTTATGTAAAGCATCAAAATTAATCAGTCCGCGAATAACGGTTGCCAAACCGTTAGCCGTTGCGTATAAATAGACATTTTGGTATGCCGAACCGGCGTGAGCATGTCCCCAATGCTTGTCAGAGCTGGTATAAATCAGGTGTACGGGAGCATCAAAAACAAATTTTTGTTCTTCACCGGTGTAAGGAATGGCATTTTCATCCGAAATTTTTTCTAAGCGATTATCCTGTGCATTGTAATACCAAACACCGTTTTCTTCCAATACGAAAACTTTTAAGTTTTGTTGGTTGCGAGCGGTGGCGATTGTGCGGCGCCCATATTTATTCATACCGTTGGCAGCCCATAATATTTCACTTAAAGTTTTGTTATCTATCTTTTTGTTTTTGTTGTATATTCTTTCTGATTTTCTGGTGTTAATCAAGTCCATCAAAGCCGGAGATTTTTGCTCTAAATCCGGTGCCGGTAAATTGCGGGTTTCGGCGGCAAAAGCATTCATGCCGGATAATGAAACGGCGGCCATTAAAGTATAGAAAATGTGTTTGCGCATATTGGAATCCTTTCATAACAGTTTGAATTGTTGCACTAAATATATGCAGTTTTAGCTTTTTTGTAAAGAATCAATTTTATTTTGTTGATGAATAATACTAAAATATTGCAATATTCGGCGAATATTGTAGGCTTTCCTTAACGATAATAAATGGCAAAAACGATGAAAATAAACAAACTTATTTCAGGAATTTTTTTAGCAGCGGTTATCGAATTTTCAATAATCGGCGGTTTTATATATAA
Source organism: uncultured Alphaproteobacteria bacterium (assembly GCA_947167235.1). Taxonomy (GTDB): domain Bacteria; phylum Pseudomonadota; class Alphaproteobacteria; order RF32; family CAG-239; genus RUG410. The sequence goes on along the minus strand of CAMVHF010000030.1, from coordinate 15,062 downwards.
TCGAGCAAATCATTTACCGGATAAAACCGTGGAAATTTATACGGTTTTTCATAAGCCGTGGAAAATATATCAAAATGATATCGTTATCCCGATACATGCCGGACGTGCTTTGAATACCAAGCGTGCCATGCCGCTTTTAGATAAAATGATCGGTGATGATACCGGTGATAATATTTCAAAAAAGAATCAGAGCTATTCGGAGTTAACGGCGCTATATTGGATATGGAAAAATTCAAAAGCCGATTATGTCGGTTTAATGCATTATCAACGTTATCTTAATTTGCATAATGTTTTACCCTCGCCGCCGCAATGCGAAGATATATTTTGTGCATTAGGTCTATCTGCCGACAACGTCAAGAAAATTATGAAAGATTACGATGTTATTGTGACATCATACGATTTGGATATGACACAGTATAATTATTATGCTCGCTGGCATTTTGTTGAAAATTTGGATTTGGCAATAGATTATTTGCATCAAAATTATCCTTTGGAGGCCAATGCGGCAGATCATGTATTAATGTCAAAGCATTTTATCGCTTATAACATATTTATTACTAAAAAAGAGGTTCTAAACCGATATGCCGAATGGATTTTTAAGGTATTGGCAGACTTGGAAGATAAATTATTGTACGATCATGATTTGGCTTATTTCGGTTGTGTTATTCCTCGGCATCCGACTTATCAGTTGCGTGCTCCCGGCTATTTGGCCGAAAGATTGTTTAATATTTGGCTGATAGCTCATAAAAATGAACTCAGAATTTTGGAAGTGCCGATTTTCTATGTAGGTAACGCCAAGTGATTTTGTGGATATGTATTTTAACAGTTGAAGAAAAAGCAAAATAAGGTATTGTATGGGAAAAGAGAGTTTATATGATATCGAATAAATTGACTTTAGGATTTTTGGTCGCGGCAATTTTGGAATTTTGCCTGCTTTTTTTATGGATAAGACATACCGTAAATCCATACAATAACAATGATATAGAGTTGTATGTCGTCTATCACAAGCCGGCTAAACTGTATCGCAGCGATATCATTATTCCGATACAAGCCGGAAGAGCTTTGAATAAAGACAAATATAAACGCTTTTTTTCACAGATGATCGGTGATGATACCGGTGATAATATTTCGATGCTGAATGACAGATATTCCGAATTGACGGCACTCTATTGGATTTGGAAAAACTCAAAAGCCAAATATATCGGTTTGATGCACTATCGACGTTTTTTGAATTTATATAATCGAACAGAAGTTCAATCTTTTGAAGATTTCGGTTTAACACGCGAAAATGTTGAAAAAATTATGGCTGATGCCGATGTGGTCACCGCCCAATATTCCGGTTTAAACATCGGAGATAATATTTACGAACATTATTTACACAATCATTACAGCGAAGATCTTTATGTTGTTGTTCGTTGCATTGTGAAAAGATATCCGAAAATGGCGGCCGATTTGTATCGTTTCTTATTGAAGGACAGTTATGTTCCTTTTAATATGTTTATTGCCCGTAAGCAAGTTATTGATGAATATTGTAAATGGTTGTTTGATGTTTTATTGGCTGCAGATGGGGATATTGATTTTCCACACGGTTTATATGATTCTTCACAGAAAATGTCAGAGATGTCTTTGACATATCAACGGCGTGCACCGGGGTTTATTGCCGAGAGATTGTTTACATTTTGGATGGAGGAATATGAGGATAAATATCGGTATAAGAGATTTCCGCAAGTATTCTATGAACAGGGTTGGGATGAAGGTCAATGATAAAGTATAAACGTATATATTTATTGATTACATGTCTGCTGATCTTAGGAATCGGTATTTATGCGGCGTATTTGTTGTTGCGTAAGCCGACAATTACCATCTATAAAGTTTATCATACCGCGTATCCGGTTGAAAAAAATGATATAGTTGTACCGATACATGTCGGACGCGCCATGCGCCGAAAAGGTGCCGAGCCGTTGCTTTCACAGATGATCGGCGATGATACGGGTGATAATATTTCTTTCAAAAATGACCGATATGCCGAATTAACGGCGTTGTATTGGATGTGGAAAAATTCAAAGGCCGATTATGTCGGGCTGATGCATTATCGGCGCAACTTTTGTATGGAGGAAGAAGACATCGGAGCACAATGTGCAGGAGTTGATGTCGAAAGTACTTGCAGTTTGTATAGCGATTGCGGTGTGGTTTATGATAATGTTTTGAAACTTATGCAAGAGTATGATATTATTACCGTTGTTACGCTTACTTTAAAAGATACTTTGCGTGAACATTATCGGATAGCCCATCATATAGAAGACTTGGAATTGGCAGAGGCATATATCAAAGAACATTATCCGGAAATGGCCGAGGTTTTTGATGAAGTGATAGACGGATATGAGTTTAATGCGCGCAATATGTTCATTATGCCAAGAGAATTGATGAGCCGATATGCCGAGTGGCTGTTTGATGTTTTGTTCCATATCGAACCGCAAATAAGTCATGATGACGGATACCAAAGATTGGCACAGGCTTATCTGGGCGAAAGACTTTTTTCAGTGTGGGTAAGATATCAGGTAAAAGTTAATCACTTGAAAACCAAGGGCTTGTATGTCTATGTTCTCGAAAAAGCAGAATAAAGGAATAACAGGATGAAAAATATATCAAAATTACATATTGTCATGGTATTGTTTATGTTGCTGGAGTTCCAGACGATCGCTTTTTTTGTTTGGCAATCCACGCAGGAACTTAATCATCCTAAAATAGAGATATATTCGGCTTTTCATAAAGATTATCCGATATATAAAAATGAAGTTGTGATACCGATACATGTCGGCAGAGCGCTGAAACGCGATTTCGGGCGGCCGTTATTAAGTAAAATGATCGGTGATGATACGGGCGATAATATTTCATTGAAAAATGAACGTTATGCCGAGTTGACGGCGTTATATTGGATATGGAAAAATTCAAAGGCCGATTATGTCGGTTTGATGCACTATCGTCGCAGTTTTATTATTGATACCTCCAGATTTCCGGAAGTTAACCAACATAAATTTTGTTATGATTATCTGTGCGTACTCGGTGTAACACATAAAAATCTTGAAATTATGTTTCGACATTATGATATAATCGCCCATCAAAAATTAATTTTGAACGAGACGTTGTTTAGGCAATATCATAAGGCTCATCATGCCGCAGATATGATAGCGGCAATGCGTTATATCTCTGATCGATATCCGGAAATGGTTTCGGCACTTGTTGCGTCTGTACACAGCCATGATTTTTCTAATTTGAATATGTTTATTATGCGTAAAGATATTTTCGATGAATATTGTGAATGGTTGTTTGATGTTTTATTCCATATTGAACCGCAGCTGAGTAATGAGAAAGGTTATCAGAAAAGAGCCGCCGGATTTTTGGCTGAGAGATTATGGAATGTTTGGTTAGAGTATATTACAAGAGGAAGATTGTATCGCGTTGTTTATGTACCGGTACATAATATCGGTGAACGCCGAGATTTAGACAAGGTTGTTGAAGACTAAAGAAATCTGTGAGGAATAATGAAAAAATATAGATTTGAACTGATTATACTGATTGCCGCTGTTATCGAATTAGCCGGTATTGCTTCATTTATTGCTTATCAAAAGTATAAGTATACGCATCCAAAAATTGAAGTATATGAAGTTTTTCATAAAGAATTTCCGATAAATCAAAACGAGGTTGTTATTCCGATACATGCCGGTCGAGCTTTGAAACATGATTACGGTTTACCTCTTTTGGGTAAAATGATCGGCGATGATACCGGTGATAATATTTCGACACTTAATGATCGTTATGCCGAATTAACGGCAACATATTGGGTTTGGAAAAATTCAAAAGCCGATTATGTCGGTATTATTCACTATCGTCGGAGTTTTATTATTCAGCCTGACGGGTTGCGCAGCTTTGCTAAACATGAACCGTGTTTTAATTATTTGTGTCAGGTCGGTATGACGGCGATAAATCTTCACGAGCTTATGCAAAAATACGATGTTATTATGCCGGCAACAGCTTATTTACCGATGACATTTTTAGAGTATTATAACCGCTCGCATGTCAAACAGGATTTACTGGTTGCCATTAAATATATTAAAGAACGTTATCCGGAAATGACGGATACGATGTATTCGGTTTTATACGGACATCAGTTCAATTCTCGAAATATGTTTATTATGCGTAAAGAGATTTTGGATAAGTATGCCGAATGGTTATTCGATATTTTATTCCATATAGATCCGCAACTCAGTCGTGAAACGGACTATCAGTCCCGTGCGCCTGGATTTTTGGCTGAACGCTTATGGACAATTTGGATTAGACATCAAATGAGAACAACAAACATTAAAGTAGGGGAGATGTTTATTGATACACAAAAATAAGATTATAGCAGCTGTCTGCGTATTGGCATTTTGTTGTGGTATTGCAACGATATATTATAAAAATCATCGCACATATTATGTACCGAATGTTATCGTCGGTGCCGGTTTGTCAGGTGTAACGATGGCCGAACGTATAGCTACTTATCAAAAAGAAAAAGTACTGATTATTGAAAAACGTGATCATGTCGGCGGAAACGTTTATGATTATAAAGATGAAAACGGTATTACCGTCCAAAAGTACGGTATTCATGCCTTTCATACCAACAACGAGAAAGTGTGGCGGTATTTAAGTCAGTTTACGAATTGGCATAATTACAGACATAGAGCTTTAGCCGAAACATCAAAAGGAAATGTTAACTTCCCGGTCAATTTAAATACGATTAAACAGCTTTTTGATAAAGACTTTGCCGCGGAATTTTCGGTTAAATTGATAAATAAATACGGAATGGGGCAAAAGATTTCAATCAGTGATTTGCAAAATTCCGAGGATACGGTATTACAGCAAGGTGCTCAGATTTTATATGAGGAACTTTTTAAAAATTATACAATTAAACAATGGGGTATGAGCGTTGATGAAGTTGATCCGTCCGTTATTGCTCGTGTGCCGGTTTATTTGAATTACGAAAATGCCTATTTTACCGATAAATATCAGGGAATACCGGAATACGGATATACATCAATGATCAAGACAATGTTGTCTAATCCGCTGATAGAAGTCAGGTTGAATACAAATTGGGAAGATGTTAAAGATAAAATCAAATATGATAAGTTGTTTTTCAGCGGTTCGATTGATACCTTCTTTGACTATAAATTCGGTAAATTGCCGTATCGCAGTTTGCGATTTGATATTGTTCAAATGCGTCAGGAATTCTATCAGGATTGTGCTCAGGTTAATCATGCCAATCATCCGAGTATGACACGTTCTATTGAGCATAAATATATTTTGGATGAGAATTCTCCGCAGAGTACGACAGTATCATTTGAATATCCGGAAGCGTTTGATGATACCAATGAGCGTTATTATCCGATTAATAAACCGGAAAATGCCGAGTTGTATGCAAAATATCAGCAGGAAGCCGATAAGCTCAAAAATGTTTATTTCTTCGGGCGTTTAGGTGATTATAAATATTATAATATGGATCAGGCCGTGGAACGAGCCCTGGATTTATATGATAAAGTATTTGTTAATCAAAATCAGTAAAAAAAAGAAGGCTTTTGCCTTCTTTTTTTTACTGAAAATTCGATTTTATTCAGAGCGTTGTAAATCCATTTTATAATACTCAATTGTTTTACTTAAGCCGTCATCCAAAGAAGTTTTCGGTTGCCAATTGAGTTTGGTTTTAGCCAAACTGATATCCGGTTGGCGGCGTGTCGGATCATCGGCCGGTCTTTCCATATAACAAACCTTAGATGTGTTATTGATTTTCTTGGTGATGATTTCGGCGATTTCTCCGATGGAATGTTCTTCCGGATTACCGATATTGACCGGTCCGGTAAAATCTTTATCCGAGTTCATCATTTTAACCAGACAATCAACAGTATCATCTACAAAACACAGCGAGCGTGTTTGTTTACCGTCACCGTAAATCGTTAAATCATGATTTTGCAGCGCCTGACAAATAAAGTTGCTGACAACACGACCGTCATCGTGGCGCATATTCGGTCCGTATGTATTAAATATTCTAACAACCTTTATCGGCATATCATAAATGCGATGATAGCTGAAATAAAGGCTTTCGGCACAACGTTTACCTTCATCGTAGCAGGAACGAATACCAATCGGATTAACGTATCCGCAATAATCTTCTCTTTGCGGATGAACTTCCGGTTCGCCGTAAACTTCGGAAGTACTGGTTTGTAAGATGACAGCCTGATGCTTGCGCGCCAGTTCCAACATATTGATTGATCCGATGATGCAGGTTTTGGTTGTTTCAATAGCATGTACACCCTGATAAGCCGGCGGGCTTGCCGGACAGGCTAAGTTATAGATTTGGTCAATTTTTTCATCCGTTTCAAACGGTTCGGTAATGTCGTGTAAAATAAACTTAAAATTAGGATGTGACAGTAAATTTTCAATATTACACATTCTTCCCGTATAGTTATTATCTACGCAAAGAACTTTATTTCCGTCATCAATAAGGCGCTTGCAAAGGTTTGAACCTATAAAACCGCTGCCGCCGGTTACGATAATAGTTTTCATTATTTAATTCTCTTTATTGTTATTGCCTGTTGTATCATAATCATCATTTTGCGGATTGTCTATATGTTTTTTTAATATCCAAAATTCTTCCAGACCTGCCGGCTCATAATATCGGCTTAATAAGTCTTTGTCTAATGTGTACGAGTAGAATTCCGGAATATTGATGATTAAATCATTGATGTTGTATTTTTGGTTCGGGTACTTGTGCCATAAAAACAGTAAATCGACATTGAAGTCCCGAAGTGCCTTGAAGCGTTTTTCATACAGTGATGTATTGGTATAATTTTCCATCCAGATGATTTTCGGCTTTTTTTCTAAGATAATCTTGTTCACGTTGTAATCCGGATTACCGAGATTTTGGTTATAAACATAACCGACATCATTAAGTAAAAAGCCGAGATAATCGGCATCTTTGCGATAAATGTTGAAGTTGCGTTTGTTGCCGTTGAGGATGGTGTCATCATTATCGGAATTTTCCAAAACAAATTCCAGTCTTTTGATGTGTGTTTTGATCGTATTTTCGTTGGTTAGATAATTATAACTGTCTGTAATACCTGATATAATAAAAAAAATAATCAGACCGCTTAAAATTATTTTTTGTGCTTTTCTTGATATGGTTTTAAGTAATGTGGCTGTTAGAATGCAAGTTATCATTCTTAAAAGTGAAAAGTAATGATGGTTAGGAGAAAAAGTAAAGTAGCGCAAAAACAGTTCGGATAAGAATAAGAAAAACAATAATCTCAGATACTTATCAGCGTTATGATTTAGCAAAGCCACTGCCGTGAAAGATAAGATGATGCTGATGACAGTAAATAAGTCAAAATCGATGGAATTATATCCGTTAATCATTGGAATATATAAACGGGCATTTTCAAAGCGAAAAACAATTTGATGTAATCCGAAATGGTGTGCCAGCATAGTATTTAAGGTGTAATTCAAGGTAAAATACGTCTCTAATATGCCGTTATAATATAAAAAGCCGACAAAAGCTGTCATTATTATAAAAGGCAGAACCAAAGCTTTAGCCGTATCAAGCCATCGGATTTGTTTTTGGTACAGCTTAAATAATGTGTATAACCCTAAGAAAAATAATAGCAGGATAATTTTCTGTAAAAACAAAAATGATAATGTAAACAGAGTAAAGGCAATTATCAGATTTTTGACTTTTTGCTTTTCCATATAGCGCATGTAATAGTAAAGACCGCTGATAAAGCAAAAATTCATTAAAACATCGGGACGAAATTCAATCAATGTTATTCGACCGGACCAACTGCAAGCCGTATAAAGCATAAGTGCGGTAACAGCGATAATTGGTGAAGCAATATAGCGTACGACAATTTTATACAGATAGATTAATGTGAATATACTGATAATTAATGAGAAAAAATGGCCGGCATAATAGACATAGACGCTGTTGAAGAAAAGCGCCGAGATAGGGGCAAAAACATACCATAGCAACGGATTGTGATGTTCAAAGAAATCACGATACGGAACTTGTCCGATTGAAACCAACCAAGACATGTGCAAATGTTCCGTTTCATCAATGGATGAACGCCCCCATGTCAGAGCAATAATAACCGTAAATATAAGTTCAAGTGTGATAATAAATGCCGTTAGGTATTTATCGGTTTTCTCAGAAAATAAGTTTTGCAGTGTTTTTTTCATATAAGCCTCATCCGTCTACGGAAAAATTATAAGCTTATCTTTTGCCAAGTCAATGAGTTTATGCGTTTTTTTATCAGTTTGATTATTTATGCACAACCTTGAAAAATGGCTTACAATTTGAGTAAAAGTATGCCAAAATATTCCGGACACAATAATTTAAGGACTAAATATGCGAATTGTCGAATTTGTGAAAGATGTTATTAATCGAATAGATAAGAATGTGAATGCCATGACTCTAATAGAGTTACTCTTGGTATCATCAATGTATTCGATTATGAAGTTTTCTAATCCGCAATGGTTTGTCGAAAACGGTATTGTCGAAAATTTACAGCTTGTTATTTTATCGGTGGCTTTCTTGATTTGCCTGACCGCCAAAAGTGAAAAGAAATTCTTTGTATTTTGCAGTTTTATTGTGTTGTTTCTGATGATACGCGAGACTAATCTCGGGCGTGCGTTTTTTTGTGAAAAATTTTTGGCACCCGATGAAATATGTCGTTGGAAAAACATGAAATACGGCTATTTGGCTGATGTTATACGCATTTTACTGGCAATTGGGATCGGTGTGTATGCCGTATATCATAAATTGTGGCAACCGCTGTGGAAGTATGTTTCAAAGGCACCTGTCTATATATGGGACATCGGAGTTATGTTTTTCTGTGCTGCCGTCGGCGCAGCCGCAGAGTTTGAATGTATCGATAGCGAAATATTGGAAGAGTGTGCCGAAACCGTTATGTATATGGCTTTAGCTTATTGTTTATGGCGTTACAGTCGGTATAAATTTGAAGTCTAGAGTTTGTTTAACGAATTTATTGACAAATAATCTTTATTGTAATATAATCAGAGGGTTGAATTTAATTTTTAATCCTTTGAATTTTTAATCCTTAATTATTTACAATATGCAAAAAGAACAATTAAATGACTTGTTGGCTAAATTCAATATTTCAGCCGACACGCTTCTGTTGAAGATGATTAATGCCACCGGATTAACACAGGCCTCGATTCAAAAACTGATTGAGATGCAAACACCTCAGTTGGTCCATGACGAGAAAGATGTGCGCCCAGGTATGTTCTTGACCAGAGAAGGCCATGTGTCGAAAAACTATGTCGCCGATGAAACAATCGCTATGGTTTTGGGCGGCGGTAAGGGTAAAGTCAAAGCAATGGCGCTTAACGGAAAGGAATTACCCTTCAGTACAAGCAATTTGTTTGTCGATACGGTCGGTCATGACGGATTAGATGCCACGCGTTTGATTGTGGCCGCGGCCCGCAAACACAAATTGCATGCGGAGGCTGCTGAGTATTGTCAGTCGTTTGCCTTGTCGGGACTGGTGAAAAAAGGCGATGCCTATCTGTTGTCGGAAGATGAAGTTAAAGAGGTGCAATCTTATTTCTTTAATATTCAGGAGGCTTTGCATTCGGTCAACTTTACCAGCGGTTGTCTGTGGTCCTCAACCATGGGGCAGAACGGCGCAATGGCAACAGCAGCGGTGTATTCTTTCCGATCGTTATCGATCTGTCCGGAAACCGTGGATTTTCCGCAGTTTGTTTATCCGGCATTCTGGGTACCGTTTCGGAGGAGTTGTTAAGTAAATTGCAGGTCAGAGCGGCTCAAACTTCGGGTTTGAGCCGTTCGGCTTTTATTAATTGATGCGTTTATTGAAAAACCATGAAGCAAAGCCGAGCGTGCAAGCCGAAATAATCAACAGCGGCCATATATTTTGCCATATTGTAAAATTATCGATTTCTTTTAAGAATAAACCGCGCATTAAGCGGAAGAAATAGGTCAGGGGATTAAGCCAACTGGTATCTTGTAAAAATTGCGGCATATTTTCAATCGGGGTAATAAAGCCCGAAAGCAAAAATGTCGGTGCCAAAAAACAGAATACACCGAAAATGGCTTGTTGTTGCGTTTGGCATATTGTTGATATAAATAATCCGATACCGGCAATAGACAACAAAAATACAAATATACAAAGGTATATCATAAAATAGCCGCGTGCCGCCGGTATATGGAAGACTAAATCGCCGACAATAATCATGATGGTTAAATCAATATAAGCGACTGCAATTGCCGGTATGGTTTTGCCTATAAGTATTTCAAACGGGCGTAACGGCGATATCAATACCTGATCAAAGGTGCCGAGTTCTTTTTCCTGTGCCACCGATAAGGCTGTTATGGCGAGCATCATAACGGTAACCAATACCCCCATAAAAGATGTGACAATATACCATTGATAATTTAACTGCGGATTAAACCAATGTCGGACTTGCAGTTGTATTTTAGGTGTGGCTGTCGTATTGTGCAGTTCGTATTGAAATGAGGCTAAGATTTGTGTCATATAGCCGCTGATCACCTGTGCCGTATTGGAACGGCGACCGTCTAATATCAGCTGAACGGACGGGGCTTCGTTTAAATAAAGTTTTTGAGCAAAATCTTGCGGTATCGTCAAGGCGGCAAAAGCGATTTCATTATCCATTTTTTCGGTCAGTTCTTGAGGACTGTTAACCATGTATAAATGCTTGACGTAAGGCGTATTTGCCAGCTTATCCGTTAAAGCGCGCGAAACTTGCGAATGATCTTTATCATAAATCAGCATGGATATACTGTTGACTTCAAACGTGGCGGCAAAGGAAAAAATTGCCAGCATCATAATCGGCGGCATTAAAATCATACCGCGGTTTTTGGGATCAGACCAGATAATCTGAAATTCTTTGACCACTAAAGCCCAAATGGCAAAACATTTACGGATAAACGCCGTCATTATTCTATCCTTTCTTTGGTAATGCCATACAACAAAATAAAGATGATCAGACCGTAAATCAGCATAAATAAGCTGTTTTGCCAGATAATCGGCCAGATATTGCCGGCCATGAACAGATTTTTGATAATCGGTACAAAGTGTGTGGCCGGAATGATAGCTGTCAACGGTTGAATGATTGGCGGCATCGAGGTTATTTCAAACAGACCGCCGGAAAGCATAACCGCCGGCAGAAAACCGAACATGGCGGCGGCAACCGAGGCTAAAAATTGATTACGGGTTAAAGTCGAAATTGTAAATCCCATGCCGATCGAAACAAATAAAAACAGACTCGATGTCAGTAAATAGACAAGGAATGAACCGCGAAACGGTACATTAAAGACGACAACACTTAAAAACGTGCAAAAAATTGCCGATGCCAGTGCCAAACAATAATAAGCGACATATTTGGATAATAAAATTTGCAGCTTGGACGCTTTAGTCGTCAACAGAGATTCCATTGTACCGCGCTCCCATTCGCGCGCAATAACCAAAGCTGTCAGCAACATACCGATTAAAGTCATAATGATTGCGATGGAGTTTGGTAAAATATAATACCGGCTTTTAAGTTCGGGATTATACCAAGATGATTGTTCGATTTGTATACCGGCTTTAGTGTTGTATCCGTACATCTGAGCCAGAATTTTCTGCGCGGTGGCTACAATTCCCTGAATATAGGCCGATGAAAACAGTGCTATATTCGGATCGGAGGCATCGGTTAACACTTGAATGGACGCGGTATTATCATTTAAGTAATCAACGGCAAAATTGCTCGGTAAAACCACAAGAGCGCGAATTTCTCCTTTAATCAGAGCTTCTTCGGCTTCATTGCGGCTGTCGTAGCGAATGATTTTGACGTATTCCGAACCCTCGAAAGCCGAAACAACATCATTGATTTGCTGACGATTACCTTCAATAACCAATCCGGTTTCAATTGTGTTATTATCTAAGTTGATGGCGGTGGCAAAAATAAGAAGAAGCAAAAACGGCAAAATTACCGCGATCATGATACTGCTCGGATCACGGATAATTTGCAAAAATTCCTTATGTATCAAAGCCGAGAGTATTCTCATGATTGTATCTCCGGTTGATATTCGTTAATCAGACGGATAAAGGCATCTTCCATAGTTTCACCGGTTTGTTTTAATTCGTCCGGTGTACCGATTTTAATAGCTTGTCCCTGAAAAATAAGGGCAATACGGTCACAATATTCGGCTTCGTCCATAAAGTGCGTCGTCACCATAACCGTGACACCTTTTTCAACCATAGAATTTATGTGGTTCCAAAATTCACGCCGTGTCAGAGGATCGACACCGCTGGTCGGTTCGTCCAAAAATAAAATCGGCGGATTATGCATGATGGCACAGGATAAAGCCAATCGTTGTTTGAATCCGAGTGGCAAATCGCCGGCTTTTTGATTAATGTAAGGCTTTAACTCAAATACTTTAACCATTTGATTTATTCTATTTTCTTTATCGATTCCATGCAGCCCGTAAATGCCGGCAAAAAAGTTTAAATTTTGCATGACGGATAAAGTGGCAAACAGTGAAAATTTTTGCGCCATATAGCCTAAATTGGCGCGTGCCAAGTCCGGATTTTTAATCATATCGGTTTGCATAATATAACCGTGACCGGAAGTCGGTTGCGCTAAGCCGCATAGCATTTTGAATGTGGTCGATTTACCGGCACCGTTCGGACCGAGCAAACCGAAAATTTCACCGCGTTTGATATTAAAGGATATATTTTTGGCCGCGGCAAAATCGCCATACATCTTCGTCAGATTTTCGGCTTTAATAACCGAATTGTCATCGGAATTTAAGCTGATTTGCCGCGCAATATCTGAAGGTTGCATCGGTGCGCCGCCTAAAATGTCAATAACGGCGTCTTCAAAGCGCGGCGGTACTTTTTCGAGTTTCATATCCGGCTTTTTGCCGTCGATCGGTAAAACGAGGCGTACATGACGACCGGAAATCACGGCATCAATTAATTCATTGTTTTCGCGCATGATTTGCCGCAATAACCGGCGCGGATTTTGTGAATCGCCGGTTGTTTGAAAAACGCGGTCTTTGAGGCGTGCCGTTAAATCGTGAGGGTTGCCGTTGAAAATGAGTTTGCCGTTGTTTAAGAGTAAAACACTGTCAAATTTTTCGGCCTCATCAAGATATGACGTCGACCATAAAACCGTAATGCCCTGATCGCGTAAGCTGTAAACCATTTTCATTAACTCGCGACGTGAAATCGGATCTACGCCGACGCCCGGCTCATCTAAGAGCAAAAATTCAGGTTTGCCGAGCAGGGTACAGCCTAAGCCGAGCTTTTGCTTCATGCCGCCGGATAAACGTCCGGCCAATCTTTTGGTAAACGGTGCAAGACCGGTAAATTTTAACAGCCATTCGAATTGTTGCCGCTTTTCATCGACAGTCAGTTCTTTCAAATCGGCATACAGGTTCATATTTTCTTCAATGGTCAAATCTTCGTATAAGCCGAATTTTTGCGGCATATAGCCGATAAGTTGGTGCAGTTGGTGGGTTTGTGTCAGCGGATCGAGATTTAATACTTTCATAGAGCCTGATGTTGATTTCAATAAACCGAGTAACAGACGTATCAGGGTGGTTTTACCGGCACCGTCCGGCCCGACAAGACCGATGACTTTTCCTTTCGGCAGACTGAAAGAAACATTATCCAAAGCCGTAATATCCGGATTGGTAAATTTTTTGGTCAGATTATGTATTTCGACAACATCAATCATTATTGAGCCAGACGAATAGTAACAGGCAGTCCTTGTTTTAAGTCATTGTCGGCATCATCAATGCTAATTCGCAAACGATACACTAAATCGGTGCGCAGACTGGCCGTTTCAATGCTTTTAGGGGTAAATTCGGCGGTTGAGGCAATAAAACCGACATGTCCGTTATATATTTTTGCCGTTGAGTCGGTATAAATTTTTACCGGCGTTCCCAATTGAATTTTGCCGAGCTCGGTTTCTTTGATATAGGCTCGCACCCACATTTTTTGATTTAAGGATACGGTATATACCGGTACACCGGCCGATAACAAAGTTCCCGGTTCGGCAATACGGGTGAGGATAATGCCGTCAGCCGGTGCTTTTAAAAACGCGTCGTTGTAGGCGGTATCGGCAATATCTGCACCGGCTTTGGCATATTGCAAATCGGCATAGGCAATTTCTTCGTTAGCCTGAGCATTATCACAATCTTGCTGCGAAACGGTTTTACTTTTGCATAAAGTTTGTTTACGTTTATTGATACGCTTATAATTTTCATAAGCGGCTTGCGCTTGTTTAACTTTGGCTGCAGCCTGATTTTGAGCATTCTCGAGCGGTTCGGTATCAAGTTCGGCCAAAATATCGTCTTTTTTGACCGTATCGCCTTCTTCGAAATTCATTTTAGCCAAGCGTCCGCCGACTCTGAATGCGGTGTTGACCTGTCGTATGTCGATATTACCGTAAAGCGTCAGAGGTTGTGCGGCTTTCGGCATATTGTACCAATATAATCCGCCGATAAATAATAGGGCGGCAATGATGATGATTGATTTTTTCATTAATCCCTCCTGCCATATCTGGAATAACTGTATAATATCTGCCGAATAAAACAAGTATTTTTTTAGCTTTTTAAGTATGTAATTCATTGACAAAAAATCCAAAAGTGTTATACTTTCGACATAGGAAAGTGAAATGGCAGAACAACGAAATAAAAATAACTCATTCGGATGGAAGCACGCTATCGTGAGTTTGGCGTTTGCCTCGCTTGTTGTTGCCGGCGGTGTCGGTGCGTATCAGGCCCATTTAACCAAAGAAACACAAAAGGCAAAGACAGAACAGGAAAAGCAAAAAGCTAAAGCCGACAGTTTACAATCCGTTGTGAAAAATCCCGTTCAAGATATTGTTTATCATGTTGATACCTTAGAGCAAAAGTCATCGGCTTTATTATATCATAGAAAAGGGGAAATTACCCGTAATTTCGTAGCCAATCAAAATTTGTATCG